>CAIMBV010000210.1 GCA_903839355.1 uncultured Actinomycetes bacterium | reverse complement strand
TTTAACATCTTGGTGGCAATTGTTTGGATCTCCGCCGTTGCGCCTTTAACGCGAGCGCGTTGCGCCATCAGATCTGATTCGATGACGTCGGAGTCGGCATTGATCAAGGCAACGACAGCCGCCGAAGCCTCCTTCACTTTGCGGATCGGTGCTTCAAGTTGCTTCGGAAGTTCTGGCAGCCGCCCTGATTTGCTTGGGTCATTTCGAACATCCGCTGCAAAGTCAGCGATGGCTTCGGCAAACTCATCTGCCGCCTTGTTAAATGCAACCGTTGCCTTGCTCGGAATATGTTTGGCTGCCATCTTGGCAGCCCGCTCCACTCGTGCTGCGGTGAGCTCTTCAGTCACGGCCTGCGTGGTGCGATCCATAAATTCGTGCGCCTCATCCAAAATAACTGCGTCGCGATCGGGCAAGATCGCATGGTTGTCAACGATTTCTATTGCAAGCAAGGTGTGATTAGTGACAACTACATCTGCGGTCTGCGCCTTGGCTTTAGCTGCAATTGCAAAACACTGCGAACCAAAGGCGCAGTCATCTTTGCCAATGCACTCGCGGCCTGAGACCGAGTTTGCCGCCCAGACCCTGCGATCAACATCGGGGGCATCGTCGCGATCGCCGCTAATACCTGGAGTTGTCGCCCATGCCTTGAGGCGCTTTTGGTCTTTCTCGAGGATACCGATCTCCATCAGGACGTCACCATCGGGATCTTGCTCGACACCATTCATCTTCTGCAAACAGAGGTAATTGCCGACGCCTTTGTAAACGGCAAAGGTGAGATCTCGCTGCAGAACTTTTTCTAGCGCGGGTTGAATCTTGGGAAGGTCACGTTCTACCAACTGCCTCTGCAAAGCCAAGGTAGCGGTGGCGACCAAGACCTTCTTGCCATGAACTAAAGCTGGAACCAGGTATGCCAGCGACTTACCCGTACCTGTGCCTGCTTGAACTAATAGATGGTGTCGATCGGTCAGCGCGTTAGCGACCGCCTCGGCCATCTGGATCTGGCCTTCGCGCGGCTGTCCTCCGATGGCCTCAATTGCGGCAGAGAGCGCCTCGCCCACCAACTTCATCTGCTGATTCTTGGCGCTGGACATCTGGCAAGCCTATCTATCGATACCGACCCCAAGAGCAGCCTGTGGGCGTAGCTGTTAGGAAGTTGTTAGTCATTTTCATTTTTCACCCTTTGGCATACACCGACTTCCTAACCTATTGCCATAGCCCCACTTCTTGGGACTACCTATGGGTTTTAATGAGGAGGAATTCTGATGGCTGACGTATTAGCTATCGCTGGAATTGCCGTGATCTTCGCTGCCTTCGGATTGATATTGAAGGGCTTGGGGCGGATCTAATGGCACAGACAATCGGGCTTATCCTGGCAATTTTGCTTACTGGATATTTAATCGTCGCACTCCTCTTGCCGGAGAAATTCTAAATGAGCGAACTTTCTTCAACCCTTTTCACCGATCTTGCACTCGTTGTTCTGATCGGTCTCTCCATCGTCCCCCTCGGCAATTACATGGCCAAGGTATTTCAATCAGAAAAAGTTGGCTGGCTGGAAAAGCGCTTCTACTCAAGTATCGGAATTGACGCTAGATCATCACAATCCTGGAAAGGCTACGCCGCTTCCCTTCTTAGCTTCTCTGGAATTTCCATACTCTTCCTATACGGAATCCTTCGGCTCCAGCAATACCTGCCTTGGTCTGAAGGTTTTAAAGGCATGTCACCTGCCCTCGCCTGGAATACCGCAATCTCATTCGTCACCAATACCAATTGGCAGAACTACTCAGGCGAGTCAACCCTTGGATATTTCGCACAAATGGCTGGTTTGGCAATTCAGAATTTTGCTTCCGCCGCAGCCGGAATAGTCGTTGCTATTGCACTCGTCCGCGCCTTCAATGCGCGCCACGGTGAGAGCCTTGGAAACTTCTGGGTTGATATGTATCGCACCATCTTTAAGATCCTGCTCCCCTTCAGCTTCATCGCAACTTTGATCTTGATGCTTAACGGCGCAATCCAAAACTTCAGCGCCACCCGCACAATTCACACAATCACCGGCGCTATCCAACATATCCCCGGTGGTCCTGTCGCAAGTCAGGAGGCAATCAAGGAACTTGGAACAAATGGTGGCGGTTTCTTCAATGCCAACTCGTCCCATCCCTTTGAAAATCCCAGCGGATTTACCAATCT
>CAIMBV010000209.1 GCA_903839355.1 uncultured Actinomycetes bacterium | reverse complement strand
CTTGCGCTTGAACCTACGCGGTACAAACCCTTGTGTCCCAAATAGCCGAATACCCGAAAGTGACGTTAGATACACCTATGAGCACCTCTAATGACTCTGAAGCCAGCCTCACCCGAGATCAAATCAGGTCAATGCGTCGCTCCTATGGGGAGAGAGGTCTGGTCGAGTCCGAGATCGCCTCTGATCCCCTCGCCCAATTTAAGATCTGGCTAGCCGAGGCCGCGGCCAACCCCGTTATCGTCGAGGCAAATGCCATGGTTCTCTCCACCGTTGACGAGTGGGGTCCAGCATCTCGCACCGTCCTCTTGAAGGATGTCTCTGACGCAGGATTCTCTTTCTTCACCAATTACGAGTCCAACAAGGGCAGGGCGATCGCTGCTCGCCCTGAGGTGGCCCTGCTCTTCCCTTGGTATGCAATGGAGCGGCAAGTCATTGTTAAAGGTCTGGCTTTTAAGGTTGATAGAAAGTTCTCTGAAGATTACTTTTCCACAAGACCTTGGAGCAGCCAGATCGGGGCCTGGGCTAGTTCGCAGTCACAAGATCTGGAATCTCGAGAACACCTACAAGCTCGTTTCGATGAGTTCGCCAATAAATATCCTGAAGGTTCACAAGTGCCCACTCCCCCACATTGGGGAGGCTATCTAGTTACTCCCATCTCAGTAGAGTTTTGGCAGGGGCGGTACTCGCGGCTTCATGATCGTTTGATCTTCACCACATCTGGCGACGGCTGGCAACTCACGCGTCTGCACCCCTGAAAATGCCTTAGGGTTTGTGCATGAGCGATATAACAATTCCAGCAGAACTCAAGCCTCGCGACGGTCGATTTGGTTGTGGCCCTTCCAAGATCCCACAAGCTGCAGTCGACGCCCTAGCGGCCAGCAATTCATTGCTCCTCGGAACCTCGCATCGTCAGGCTCCCGTCAAGAATTTAGTAAAAGAGGTTCGCGCTGGTCTGGCTTCGCTCTTTAACCTTCCAGAGGGTTATGAAGTCATTGTAGGCAACGGTGGTTCAACAGCATTCTGGGATATTGCAACCTTCAATTTAATCGAGAAGAAATCACAACACCTTGTCTTTGGCGAATTCTCATCTAAATTTGCAGCTGCGGCAAAAGAGGCTCCATTTCTCGATGAGCCAACCGTTATAAAGTCAGAGCCAGGTTCGCATCCTGTAGCTCAAGCCGAAGCGGGCGTCGATGTCTATGCCTTCACCCACAACGAAACAAGTACTGGAGTTTCTGCTCCCATCATTCGTCCAGCTGGCACTGAAGGTGCGTTAGTTCTCGTTGACGCAACTAGCGCAGCCGGCGGTTTAGAGGTGGATCTTTCAGAGTGCGATGTTTATTACTTCGCTCCTCAAAAATCATTCGCTTCAGATGGCGGACTTTGGATAGCAATAATGAGTCCAGCGGCGCTTGAGCGCGTTGAGAAGATCAAATCTTCTGGACGTTGGATCCCAGCATTCTTCGATTTATCCATCGCCATTGAAAATTCTCGCTTGGAACAGACATATAACACTCCAGCGCTTGCAACGCTCTTCTTGCTCAACGAGCAGATCAAGTGGATGAATGCGGGAGGTGGGCTTGCTTTCGCAGCCGGTCGCAGTAGCGAATCTTCCTCTCACTTGTATGACTGGGCCGAGAAGACCGCATACACAACTCCATTTGTAACCGAACCGGCTGCCCGCTCAAAAGTAGTCGGCACCATTAATTTTGACGACTCAATCGATGCTATTGCCGTTGCAAAAGCGCTGCGGGCCAATGGAATCGTGGATACCGAGCCATATCGGAAGCTTGGCAAAAACCAACTGCGAATCGCCATGTTCCCAGCCGTCGATCCAGAAGATATTAAAGCGTTGACCGCCTGCATCGATTACGTAGTGGCGGAGCTTATTAAATGATGAGTGCAAAGTTGAGGCGCCGAGTTACCATCGGCGTCCTTTTCTTGCTATTTATCTTGGCAGTGCTGGGAAGCGTTGGAGTGATCAAGTAGTTCTACTTGCGTAGCTCTCATGATCCAACTAACAAAATCCACTTAGCCAACAAAATCCACTTGGAAGGCAGCCCATCCGCCTATCAGGTCTGACCCCAAATTTCAGAGCGTCTGTTTTGAGCATAAGCCGCCTGGGTGTGCGCTGGATCCTTAGGATTTGCTGGTCCAAAGTATTTAAATCCAACGATAGCCTTCGGCAAGATCGCATTGAGCAGATCCGCAATCTGCTTGGAACGTAGACGTGAAAGTGCTTGATTGTTTACACCGGTCTGACGATCCGTGTATCCGTAGATCCAGATCTTCTTGAAGTCACCGGCAGAAATCGTAGCTATGGCAGCTGCAAGTTTGGTGATGTTGGTGGAGTTCAACTTGCTCACATTGAGGTCATACAAGATTGATCCAAGCTGTACCAAGCCAGTTGAAGGCTTGTTAATAACTTGTAGTCCAACAGCAGCGGTGCGAGGTTGTCCGTCATATGAGGTTCCTTCAACCTGCATGACGTGATAGCCCAAAGTCGTTTCTGCAGAGACAGGGAAGTGAGCAGCAAACGTTCCATCTGCTAGCACAGTGGCTTGACCCAAGAAGAGTCGAGTTGAGTAGAGATATACACGAGCGATCGTTCCCGGCATAAATCCAGTTCCGTTTGTGGTCGCATTTACGCCGCGAATCAGATAAACCTGAATCTTGGTTGGCAACTTGATGCCGTAAACCGACTTCTTGTCACTGGCGATCTGAATCATCCAGTTCTTAGCAGAGAGTTGAACACCTGTTCCGCCTTGTAGCAAGGAGAGAACAACTGGGTCGTTTACTCCTGACTCGGTTGCCTTAACGCCATCAGTTCCTTCAGGAATAATCGGGGTCGAGCCGCCGCCCGTCCCAGGGTCAGTTGATCCATTTGTATTCACATCAAAGGTTGCCGAAATGGTGTGATCGCTTTGAATTCCGACGAAGGTGTAAGTATTCGTTGCGCCAACGCTCACTCCGTCCACTACGACATCACCGACGTGGTAATTGGTATCTGGAGTAATAGCTATTTGCAATGTGTCACCATCATTGACCACGCGAGCACCCAGAGGTTGGACGGTTCCATTTGGACCGGCGCTAACAAATATGGTGTGCATTACTGGTACGACTGAATCCTTTGAGAAGTTCGCAACATACGCATGATCTGCCAAGACGTTGGTATCTACACGGGTCGCGGTAGTGAGGCCGTCACTCCAAGAGACAAAGTGGTAACCGGTATTTGGAACTGCAGTAACTGCTGATCCATTTGCACCAGGCGAAACAACCTGAGTAGCAGATCCAGAGATAGTTCCGTTGGCATTTGCGGCATAACTCAAAGTGAAGGTAGTTGTATTCGTTGGAGGTTGAATTCCATTAGGTGCGAAAGATGCCGTAACTGAGATATTTGCTGAGACACCGAAATCGGTGCGTGCTGCAGTCGTCTTTCCATCGGACCAAGAAACAAAGTGGTATCCATTATTAGGTACAGCGGTAACTAGAGTTCCATCTCCGCCGGAGACAACACTCTGATTAGTAACACCGTTAATCGAACCGTTAGCACCAGCTGAGTAGATCAATGTGTAAGTCGTTGGAGGTGGTGGCGCATCAGCTGCAAATGTAGCTGTGTAGGTGTGGTTCGCGGTGACGTTCGAATCTGTGCGGTTTGCACTAGTAGAACCATCTGACCATTGAACGAAGTGGAAACCTTGGCTTGGCACTGCAGCAACTACAGTTCCATTAGCTCCTGAAGTCACAGTCTGCACCAAGGTACCAGTGAGTGATCCATTCGCCCCGGCGACATAGGTCAATGTATAAGTCGTTGGAGGTGGTGGAGGTGGAGGTGGAAGCGCTGAGAACGTAGCGTTGATGGTGTGAGCAGCGATGACGTTCGTGAACACATAACTACCGGAAGTTCCAACTGAAGATCCATCTACAACCACAGAGGCAATCGCATAACCAGCCGACGGTGTGATCGCGTAGCTCTGGTTAGCCCCGCTAATAACCGCGGTTGTTCCACTTGGAGAAATGGATCCATTTGCACCAGCGATAGCAACAATATTGTAAGTAGTAGGAGGAACAACTATGACGGCCCATTGGGCATACAAGGTCAGATCAGCGGTGAAGCTATAGGTAGCGCCATTGCCATAGGCAGTGCCTGTGCCATTAGCGGCGGTGTTCCAACCAGTGAAGCTATATCCAGAAGGTGGTGTGAATGCATTCGAAGTGAGTGCAGTTGCACTATTCGCTGTTTCAGGACTCATTGAGCCTGATCCACCATTTGCATCGAAGGTAACGGTATGGCTTGGAGCGGCGTTGAGCGCGAAGGTCGCGCTGATGGTGTGGTTAGCGGTGATCGCAGCGAACTGGTAGCTGGTAACTGCACCGACTGAGGAGCCATCAACCAAGACATCTGCAACGTGGTAACCAGTTGCAGGAGTGATAGTAAATGTTGGGGTATCACCGTAGTTAGCAGCAACCGAGCCGGCAGGTGAGATCGAACCATTGCTTCCTGCGGTTGCTGTGATGGTGTAGCTATTGATAGTCCAGGTAGCGGTCAGGGTGACATTGGCAGCCGGCATTGTGTAGGTGGCACCTGCGGCATAGGTCGATGTTCCATCGTTCCAACCAGCGAAGGTGTAACCGGTCTTGGTAAAGGTATTGGCTGCGGTGGTGAAGGTTGCGTTGTAATCAACGTTGCCTTGAGTTGGAGCAGTACCGCTTGCTCCTGCGCCACCGAGGTAGGTGACGGAGTAGTTATTGATACTCCATTGTGCATAGATCGTTACTGCGCCAAATGGAGATGAAGGAGTGTAGGTAAGGCCAAGTGCGCTGCCACCTGTTGCGGCGGTGAACCAACCAGTGAAGGTGTAACCGGCCTTGGTTGGAGCGGTTGTTGGAAGAACGAAACTTGAACCTGAGTTATAGGTCGAAGCTCCACCAGACTCACCAGAGCCACCTTGATCGTTATAGGTAACGCCATAGGAGT
>CAIMBV010000208.1 GCA_903839355.1 uncultured Actinomycetes bacterium | reverse complement strand
CCGCTCGCGTATATGTCACTCGATGGAGGAATGTTTTGCCGCAGCCGGGGAACTTAACTACCCCGTAGTGGTTCGGCCCTCTTTCACAATGGGTGGATTGGGCTCGGGCATCGCCTTTAATCAAGAGGAACTCGAACTTATTGCTGGAGCAGGTTTGCGTCACAGCCCCACTCATGAGGTGTTGCTGGAAGAGTCGATCCTTGGTTGGAAAGAGTTTGAACTCGAGGTAATGCGAGACCACAAGGACAACGTCGTTATCGTCTGCAGCATTGAAAATGTTGATCCCATGGGCGTGCATACGGGTGACTCAATCACTGTGGCACCAGCACTTACCTTGACAGATGTTGAGTACCAAAAATTACGTGATCTCTCGATTGAGATTATTCGTGAAGTTGGGGTAGAAACTGGCGGCTGTAATATTCAATTCGCGGTAAACCCACTTAATGGACGCATCATCGTTATCGAAATGAATCCGCGAGTCTCTCGCTCCTCGGCTCTCGCTTCTAAAGCAACCGGGTTCCCCATCGCCAAGATTGCTACCAAATTGGCGGTCGGGTACACCCTCGATGAGATCGAAAATGACGTAACAAAGAGCACTCCGGCCTCCTTTGAACCAACTCTCGATTACATCGTTGTTAAAGTTCCGCGATTTGCCTTTGAAAAATTCGCCGAGGCCGATCCACGACTTACTACCACGATGAAATCTGTTGGCGAAGCGATGGCAATGGGTCGCTCATTTGCCGAAGCCCTCCAGAAAGCCCTGCGCTCTTTGGAGAAGAAGGGAAGCGTCTTCTCTTGGCGCAAGGAGGGTGATGACCTCGCACTATTGCTCACCAAGATAGGAATTCCTACTGAATGGCGTTTGCAAGAAGTACAACGCGCTTTATGGCTCGGTGCCTCAATCGAGGAGGTTCACCAGATCTCCAAGATTGACCCTTGGTTCTTGGCTCAAATTCAAGCCATTAATAATCTGGCCGATGAGCTAGCCCGTGTTCCTCACTTGGAATCAAATCTGCTTCGCAGGGCGAAGGTAAATGGATTCTCGGATGCGCAGATAGCCGAGTTGCGCAGTGTCACAGCCATATCCATTCGCAATGAGCGGATGAGTGCTCACATTCGCCCCGTCTACAAGATGGTTGATACATGTGCAGCGGAATTCGAATCGAGTACGCCTTATTACTACTCGTCTTACGATCTTGAGACTGAGGTATTAACCCGCACTAAACCTGCTGTGATCATTTTGGGAAGTGGTCCAAATCGCATCGGCCAAGGTCTCGAATTTGATTATTCGTGCGTTCATGCCGCTTTTGCATTGCGCGATGCTGGGTATGAGACGATCATGATCAATTGCAATCCTGAGACAGTTTCAACTGACTATGACACTTCGGATCGGCTTTATTTCGAACCACTTACACTTGAAGATGTTCTTGAGGTAATTGCAGCCGAGTCAGCTGCAGGACCCGTCCTCGGTGTGATCGCTCAACTTGGAGGTCAAACGCCACTTGGTTTAGCTCGAGGTTTGTTGGATGCAGGTGTGACAATCCTGGGTACGAGTCCTCATGCCATTGATATGGCGGAGGATCGTGGTGAATTTGGTCGAATACTTCAAGAGAACTCATTGAACGCTCCGCAATTTGGTCTGGCTCGCTCTTACGAAGAGGCAGTTGCCGTTGCCGCTGAAATCTCTTACCCAGTGCTCGTGCGTCCATCTTTCGTATTGGGTGGTCGCGGTATGGAGATTGTCTATGACGATGAATCCCTTAAAGGTTTCATCGAGAAGGCGACCGAAATTACCCCGAATCAACCAGTCCTCATTGATCGTTTCTTAGATGATGCGATTGAAATCGATGTGGATGCACTCTTCGACGGCCATGAACTTTATATGGCTGGAATCATGGAACACATTGAAGAGGCAGGGATTCACTCTGGTGACTCAGCCTGTGTTCTGCCCAGCATCTCGCTCGGGGAAGATCAACTTGAAGCGATACGAATTGCGACCGAGAAGATTGCGCGTGGAGTCGATGTCCGAGGTCTTATCAATATTCAGTTCGCCATATCCCGATCAGATGGTGTTCTGTATGTGCTGGAAGCTAATCCGCGTGCTTCTCGCACCGTTCCATTTGTCTCTAAGGCAACTGGTATTCCGCTTGCAAAGGCTGCAGCCCTCATCTCCATTGGCCGCTCCATCTCAGATCTGCGAGGCACTGGATTACTCCCATCGCAAGGTGATGGTGTTCCATTCGGTATCTGCGTGAAGGAGGCTGTCCTTCCATGGAATCGCTTCCGTCGAGCAGATGGAACTGGTGTCGACTCTGTACTTGGTCCTGAAATGCGATCCACCGGTGAAGTTATGGGTATCGCCGAGACATTTGGAGAGGCCTACGCCAAGAGTCAGACCGCCTCGTTTGGCGCGCTACCTAAGAGCGGAAATGTATTCCTCTCACTTTCCGAACGTGACAAGGCGGCGAGTGTCGCACCGGCACGTGAGTTAACGGAGCTAGGTTTCACGCTCTTCACGACAATCGGGACACATACTCTGTTGGCTGCACACGATGTGGCTTCAACAGTAGTTCGCAAGAATTCCGAACCTGGAACTGGATTATCCGCGGTCGATATCATCAACACGGGGCAGGTAAATCTGGTAATCAATACGCCACTGGGACGTGGAACGAGACATGATGGTTGGTTGATTAGAACTGCCTCAGTGCAGCGTGGAATTCCTATCATCACTACGATCGCTGGCTTTAAAGCGGCGGTTGCAGGCATCTCTGATTTAAGTGATCGCGAACCATCCGTGCGTTCACTTCAGAAGTGGCAGAAGTTGGTCGGACGATAATGAATTCAAGAGCTACCCAAATTAACGCCGAGATTCTCTCCAACAAGCGCGTCGGCTCTTACAACCATATGGTCTTTGCCGTGGATGGTCTTGCAGCTCATGGCAAGCCAGGGAATTTCGTCGCAATCTCGGTTGGTGGCCCAACCTCTTCAATGATTCTGCGTCGTGCCTTTGCAATCTATAGAGCGACCATGCGAAGTGATGGAATCGGACTCCTTGAGTTGGTTGTCGCCCCAATGGGAAGCGGAAGTAAATGGCTTGCTAGTCAGCAACCTGGCGACCTTGTGGATCTGATCGCCCCTCTAGGGACTGCATTTAGAATTCCTAAAGATCCTGTTAACGCCCTGCTTATTGGTGGGGGATATGGTTCGGCGCCACTCTTCGCGCTTGCTGAAACCCTCAAGCAACGCGGTTGCCGAGTCGATATGGTTCTAGGTGCAAGTACCGCGGGAAAAATTTATGCTCCTCTTGAAGGAAAGCGATCGGTTAACTCACTGACGATAACAACGGACGACGGAAGCGCCGGAACCACTGGACGCGTGAGTGATGTTCTCCCAGAGTTAATCAAGGAGCACGAAGTAGATGTGATCTACTCCTGTGGCCCAATGGCGATGCTTGAGGCAATTACTAAGATCTCACAGAGCTTTGGGGTCGTCCACCAATGCTCTGTTGAAGAATCCATGGCATGCGGCATTGGAGTCTGCATGACTTGCGTGCTTCCTGTCGAGGGTGACGATGGTCTGATCCGCATGACTCGCACATGTATTGATGGCCCAGTGATGGATGGAAATAAGGTTCTCTGGACCCATTCACGCGAGATTCCAGATGGAGTGTGGGGCAAATGACTCTAAATTTCAGCACCTCACTCGCTGGCGCTTTCTTTCCCAACCCAATATTCACAGCATCAGGATGTGCAGGATCAGGTAAAGAGCTATCGCAATTCTTCCCACTCACATCGCTCGGCGCTGTTGTAACAAAGTCAATCATGATTAAGCCACGAAGTGGTCGAGCTACTCCCCGGATGGCTGAGACCCCAAGTGGGATGCTCAATTCGATCGGACTGCAAGGTCCCGGAATCGACATCT
>CAIMBV010000207.1 GCA_903839355.1 uncultured Actinomycetes bacterium | reverse complement strand
TTATTCTGGGAGTGACAGTTCATCGTTCAGCAAATATTGGATACTTATTTGGAACGGGTCTGGCCGGTGCATTTACCACTTGGTCTGCATTTGCTCTTGAGACTCACGACCTTTTCAAGAGGAAGAAGCACTGGCACGCCTTGGCTTACCTAATCTTGACCTTAGTACTTGGTGTTGGTGCAGCAGCGCTCGGCAATTTGATTTAGCGAAGCAGATTAGCAACCCAAACTTCAACCTCATCAGGATGGCTAGGTAGAGCGCGGCTAAGTACTTGCGCACCGCTCTTGGTCACGAGAACGTCATCCTCAATTCGGACACCGATCCCACGGTACTCAGCGGGAAAGAGAAGATCGTCGGGCTGAATATAGAGACCAGGCTCTACCGTTAAAACCATTCCCTCTTGCAGTACGGCCCCTTTATAACTCTCTTCACGAGCTTGAGCACAGTCATGCACATCGAGTCCCAACATGTGCCCCGTTGCATGGACGGTCCAGCGGCGATGAAAACCAGCATCCTCTGCCAGCGATTCTTCCGCGGTTCCAGGTAGAACTCCCAGCTCTTCTAACCCTTTAGCTAATACCGCACTCGCGGCATTATGAAAATCAAACCAACCTGCGCCGGGTTTTACCGCAGCGATTCCTGCCTTTTGAGCCTCATATACCAAGTTATATATCTTGCGTTGTGCTGGAGAAAATTTTCCATTTACTGGAATAGTACGAGTGATATCAGCCGTGTACATCGACTCAACTTCTGCACCTGCATCAATCAAAATGAGATCACCAGGAAGAACATCTCCATCATTCTTCACCCAATGCAGTACACACGCATGAGCTCCGCTTGCGGCGATGGTGTCATAACCCAATTCATTTCCCTCTAGTCTGGCGCGACCAAAGAAGGCGGCCTCAATAATTCTCTCGCCGCGCTTAACAGAGGTAGCAGCAGGAAGGGCTTGAATCATGTCGTTGAATCCACGTGCGGTGATATCGATCGCCTTCTGCAATTCCGCAATCTCATAGCTATCTTTAATGAGTCTCATCTCTGAAATTACACTTAGTAATTTGGCTTCGCGCTTCTTATGTCTTTCTACTAAAGAATCAACAACTGGATCCTCGCCGCGGATCGATAAAGTCTCGATCTCGTCGGAGAGAAGTTCAGGCAATGTATCGATGTGTCGAACCGCGATCTCATAACGGAGCTCCGTCTCGCGTGCAGAGAGGCGTCGGCCAATCCAGAACTCACCATGTCTACGATCTGAGTGAAACTCAGAGGTATCGCGCGGAGAACGTGGGTGGGTATAGAGAAAGGCGTCGTGACCAATTTGGTTCGGCTCAAGGATGAGAACGGAATCTGGAACGGAGTCGGATGCAGAGATACCCGTTAGGTATGCATAAGCCGAGTGGACTCGAAACTTGTAATCGGTGTCATTGCTTCGCACTTTGAAAGTGCCAGCGGGAATTACCAGGCGCACTCCGGGATAAAGGGAAGAGAGCTTTGTGCGACGGATTGCCGCATACTTAACGACTTCTGCTGCCTGGACATTGTCTAGAGAAGAATCGGCCCAACCTTGGGACATAAATTCGGCAAGAACTTCCCCCTTGGGGATGTCATGTGATTGGGTGCCAGCCGCGCGCTCGGGAACTTTGTTCATAGTGAGAGTTTAATGGGATTAAACAACGAATCCATCAGGGAAGGGATCGCTTGAATCTAAGACCCAGGTTGCCTCTCCCATGATCCAAGCTCGACCCGTAATTGTCGGCACTATTGCCGGATACTGCCCAACGGTGGTGTGGGATTTAACTCGACCTTCGAAGCGAGAGCCAATCCAAGATTCATTGATAAGAACATCATCCTCATTAAATTCCCCGCGCGCCACCAACTGTGCCAATCTGGCGCTCGTTCCCGTGCCGCAAGGCGATCTATCAAACCAGCCAGGATAGATTGCCATCGCATTCTTCCAATGCAAAGGGCTTTCGCCAGGCGTAATAAAGTCGATGTGATGGCAGATAGCGATCTCGGGATTCTCTGGATGCACTGGCCGATTTTGTTCGTTGATGGCATCTGAAATGGCAAGCCCAGCCTCTAGAAATTTGGAGCCATTCTCACGCTCGAAGGCGATACCAACCCGGTCTATTGGAACTATTGCATAGAAGTTTCCGCCGTATGCCATGTCATAGGTAATCTCGCCATACCCTGGCACGTTCACCACTTGATCTCGTTGATATAAAAATGAAGGAACATTTGTAATGGTGACAGATCCTGCCTTGCCATCACGAACAGCTACATCGACAACGACTAAACCTGCTGGCGTATCTAAACGTATTGTTGTTACAGGTTCTACGACGTTAACCAATTTCTTTTCAACAAGTACCGTGGCTAGTCCAATAGTTCCATGTCCGCACATTGGTAGACAACCCGATACCTCAATATAAATGACACCCACATCAGCATCAGGCCTGGTGCTCTTCTGAATGATCGCTCCGCTCATCGCGCTATGTCCACGCGGTTCAAACATCAGCCATTGGCGCAGGTGATCCAAGTGCTCCATGAAATAAGCGCGTTTTTCAAAGGCTGTAGCGCCAGGAATTTCACCAATCCCTGAGAGCACAACGCGGGTTGGCATCCCCTCGGTATGCGACTCGACAGTCTGTACCGAACGAAGAGTTGTCACTTAGCGATTCTTAAAAAATTCAATAGCGCGTGCGGTATCGGCTCGAACCTTCGCCTCATCCGCAGCGGGCAGTGGAAGACGTGGAAGTCTGGTTGGACCACCATATCGACCAACAATATCCATGGAGAGTTTGATCGCTTGAATAAATTCTTTGCGCGAATCCCAGTTGAAGAGTTCATGAACCGCGGCGTAAATGGGTGCAGCTTCAGAATATTTTCCGGAGAGCGCCAAGTTATAAAGTTCAGAAGACTCTTTTGGAAACGCATTTGGGAAACCGGCGATCCAACCGACAACTCCTGCAGTTGTTAGTTCGAGCATCACATCATCGGCGCCTACCAGAACGTCAATACGAGGTGCTCTGTGATGGATCTGCCACACACGCTTAACATCACCAGTGAATTCTTTAATCGCAACCACATTAGGGACTTCATCTGCAATACGCGCTACAAGATCTGGAAGGAGATCAACCTTGGTATCAAAAGGATTGTTATACGCAATAATCGGAATTCCAACTTTTCCAACCTCTTTGAAGTGTGCCACAACCTCGTCATCATTAGCGCGGTAAGCATTAGGCGCTAGGAGCATTACTGCACCTGCCCCGGCAGCGGCAGCGTGCTCCGCCCAACGTCGTGATTCCGCGGCGCCGTATGCGCCCACTCCTGCGACCACGTGAAAGCCACTCGGAGCAGCCGCTACTGCGATTTCAAGCATCTTGGCACGCTCTTCGGGGGTGAGAACTTGATACTCACCCAAGGAGCCATTTGTTACAACGCCGTGAGTTCCGTTCTCGGCTAACCACTGCACATGCTCCACATATTTATCGAAGTCGACTGCAAGATCTGCAGTGAATGGTGTCGCTGTTGCAGTCAAAATTCCATGCCATGGCTTTTCAGTGCGAGAAATGGTAGTCATAGCCTCACAATAATCCCTCTTGAGCAACTTCACCAAGGGTGATGGGCGAGAGAATGGGTCGTGAAGCGGAACTAATTCGTTCCTGTGGCGTGCTATTCATGAGGTCTGCGATTGTTCGACCACAGATACGTCCTTGACATAACCCCATCCCGCATCGAGTTAATAGTTTTATAGTCCGAGCATCGCTCGCATCAAACTCTTCTCGGGCTTCATTAATATCAGAATACGAGATTTCCTCACAGCGACAGATGGTCGTGTCCTCACTTAACCAACTCTTCCATCCAGAAGCCACTGGATAGACCTTTGTAAGTGCTTGAGCAAAGCGGAGTAATTTCTTGCGCCTCTTTTTAAGTGTCTTTAAATCTTGAGCGGAACCTGCAATTGCTAACCCCGCAATCGCTCCCTCAACAAGAGCAAGATCAGCTCCACCAATTCCCGTGAGCTCTCCTGCCGCATAAATCGCTATTGCCGCGTTAGGTTGTCTAGCTCGTTGATTCTCATCGACAACAACCGAAATTGAACCCGATGCATCAACATCCAAGGCAAGACCCAAGGAGTAGGCGATTGCGGTATCTGCTGTGAATCCCCACCCAACGGCAGCGACATCGCAGGAGAGTTTGTACGTTGAACGAATCTTCCATTCAGAATCAAGATTTGCGATGGTGACAGATTCAAGTGAGCCATCAGCGCTAGCGTGCGCAGCGACGATGGCTTGTCGAAAGCGCATCTCGACCTTTCTGCCTCGCAGGGCCAGGAGATAGCCAATTCCCTCCAGAGCCTTTGCAGGATTTCGTAGGAGCTCCAGTAAGTTCTTGGCCCAGGAATACTTGCTGGACGCCTCAAGTAAGCCAACCACGCTAGCGCCATGGCTACTCAACCCAGTTGCTACCGGAAGAAGGAATGGACCTGTACCCGCAACAACTATTCTCTTTCCCACTAGCACGCCATGTCCTTTGAGAAGAGATTGCGCCGCCCCAGGTGTCATCACTCCCGGGATATCCCAACCAGGGAAGGGGAGCGAACGGTCGTAGGCGCCAGTAGCGAGAATCAAACGTTGGGTGATGAAGGCTCCATTGTTGGTACGTAAGACAACCTCATCGTTGATGATGGATGCGCTCCAGATATTGGTCTCACTGTGAACGGTTATGCGCGGATTGGCTAGTACGGCATCCATTAAGAGAGAACCTTGATCAAAATTATGGTGCACAGATTGATCAAATTCTTCGCGACCGGTGTGACGCCAGTATTGACCACCCAATCTAGTGCCAGCATCTATCAGTCCAACTTCATACCCTGCATTGGCGGCGTACTTTGCCGCGTTAAGTCCCGCAGGGCCGCCTCCTAGAACAATGACTTGATATCTAACTTCCATGTTGCACCTTCACCACCATTCCCTCTTTGACGGTCGTGATGCAGCTACGTTGATTTGGTTCTCCATCTACTTCGACAAGACAATCGAAACAGACTCCAATCCCACAAAAAATTGAGCGCGGAGTTGAATTGAATCGCGTCAGTCTGGTGATCCTCTCACCGTGAGAGAGGAGAGCCGCTGCCACGGAGGTACCAGGTTCAACTGATATTGGTTCACCTTCGAAGGTAAAGTTAATCATGAGCTACTTACCGTCGAAAATCTGGATGGGGAGAATGGAGCAGCGTTCATAAAGGAGTGACGCTCCAAAATAGTATCCGCCAAAAGTTGTGCGCTCCCTGGTGCTAAACCGATTCCAGCTCCCTCATGACCAGCGTTGTGCCACAAACCCTTGATGATTGGATCCTGACCTATTACAGGTAAATGATCTGGCGCATACGGCCTAAATCCGCGATAGACCCGCATCAATTGCACATTGGCCAAGAAGGGGAAGAGTTCTATCGCTTGGTGAGCGAGAATGCGAACAACTGAGTAATCGATACCCTCTTTAAATCCCACACGTTCTCGCGATGCACCAATCAAGATCGTGCCGCTTTGGGTTCCCTCAACAACGGCGCTTGATTGGAGGTCTGCATCACCACTGGCAACATTGGCGACATAATCAGAGCTATACACCTTATGAAAAATTCGATGAGGCGTAGGAACTGAAACCAGTATGAAACCCCGCCTCGGTGCAATAGGTAACTCTGCGCCCGCTAGACGAGCGATTGCACCTGCCCAGGTCCCTGCTGCATTAATAACAACCGGAGCGCTGTAACTTCCTCTACTTGTTACTACAGAACTCACTACGCCGTGCCGATTTTCAATCGCTAGGACCTCAGAGCCAGTGACTACATCTCCTCCGCGCTGCTTTACCGCTTGAAGTACTCGAGCCGTTGCCAGCATTGGTTGGCATTGCGCATCTTGCGGATAGTAAGCACCTACATTGATTGAGCGAGAGAGGTGAGGTTCTAATTCCCATAGTTCACTTGAAGAAATATCCCGCGCATCTATTCCAGAATCACGTTGCTTCGAAGTGAGGTTTCGCAAACTTTCAGAGCCGCTGGATGAGACCACTACTCCACCCTTGGCTTCGAGCTCAAAGCCACCTCCAATATCATCGGCGAGTTCAAACCATGCATCACGGGAGCGGAGAGCAAGATCAAGCTCTGCGCCAGGCTCTTTATCGCTGACGAGAATGTTTCCCTCACCTGCGCTGGTCGTACCGCTTGCGATTGAACCGCGATCGAGAACTAAAACTTTCAATCCAGCATTTGTGAGAGCGAGTGCGGTTGTAGCACCGACGATTCCTGCGCCTATGACAATCGCATCAGGGCTTTGGCTCACATCGTAAGACTATTCTAGATTTTGTAGTTTCAGCAGTCTGGTTCAGAGTAGTCAAACTCCTCTACAATCACCGAGTAATCAAATCGATTTTGATTCGAGAGAGAAGGCGATAGGCATATGAGTGGACTACGTTGGGGTTTCTTGAGCGCAGGTGGAATAGCGACAGCAGTTGCCGATGATTTTAGAATCGCAGGAATGACTATTCAGGCAGTTGGTGCACGTGACTTGGCGAGGGCCAATGAGTTTGCCGACAAGTTTGGGATTCCTAATCGCCATCAAGGTTATGAAGCTCTCGTGAACGACCCTGAGGTAGATGTTGTTTACGTCTCTACGCCGCACCCTTGGCATCACCAACACGCTCTCCTAGCTCTCAACGCTGGCAAGCATGTTTTATTAGAGAAGCCATTCACCATCAATGCTCGTGAAGCAGAGGAGATCAAAGATCTTGCCGCGAGCAAGAATCTATTTGTCCTCGAGGCGATGTGGACTCGATTCTTGCCTTCGATGGATGCCATCTTCGAGGTAATTAATTCGGGCATTCTCGGCGAGATTAAGTTGGTGACTGCAGATCACAGCCAATATCTACCGCATGTTCCACGGCTATGGGAGCCAGAGCTCGGTGGCGGAGCGCTGCTGGATCTGGGAATTTATCCAGTCTCATTCGCAGTGCGTGTATTAGGTCTACCCGAGAAAGCGGTTGCAAAGTCAACCCTCACCAGTGACAAAGTCGATGAGACCACATCTATTATCTTTGAATACGCCAACGGAGCACAGGCAACGTTGACGACCTGCATGTCAGCGGCGGGTCCTGTCACTGGAGTTGTCGTTGGAACCTTCGGGCGTATCGAGATCGATAAACCTTTTTACAACCAAACTTCTTTTCGGGTTTACAACCAAGGTGGAGAAGTCATTCAAAGTTACAACGAGAAGATCGATGGAATCGGACGACAATTCCAAGGTCTACACCTCGAACAATGTGTTGCAGCAGGATTATCCGAAAGCCCAATCATGAGCATCATCGAGACGGTGGAGATCATGAAGGTAATGGATGCTCTTCGAGCTCAGATCGGCGTTAAATACCCGACCGAGTGAGTTAATCCCTGAAAGCGGGTTGATCCACTAACTCTTCTTGTAGCGCTCCATCCGGTGGGCAGCTGGCGTTGAGTTCTGCGATCTCACCTGCGCTCAATGTGATTGAGGCTCCCGTTAACGAATCCAGGATCGATGTCGCTTTAGATGCGCCTGGGATCGGAATCGATGTCGGGAATTGGTTGAGATGCCAAGCAATAGTGAGGGCATATGGCGATACACCTTTGCTCGCGGCGATTCGATCGAAGGCGCCGAGCTCTCCCGATGCAATCTTCTGGAAATTCGAGCCTCCACCGAGTGGGGACCAAGGGAGATAAGCAATTCCATGTTCGTTGCAGATATCAATAACTTCTGACCACAAGCGATACCGCGGGCTGTATTCATTTTGTACTGAAACAACGCCTCCTTGTGCCGGAGTGCCACCGATTTTGATAGCACGCCGCAATTGTTCGGCATTGACATTGCTCAATCCGATTGCTCCTACGTAACCGTGATCTTTAAGAGTTAGTACATTTTCGAATTGTTCTTCGAAAGTAATCGAAGGATCTAAGCGATGGTGTTGCCAAAGTGGAATTTTGCTGAGGCCCATCTTTGCTGCTGAAGCCTCGACAGCTCTATACAAATAATGTTTTGATGCATTTCGTCCTGGGATACCCCACCAATTATCGCCTTTGGCTCTCGTTATTCCACCCTTAGTTGCAATGACGACCTTTGATTTCTGCTCAGGTGTACCTGACCATGTTCTAAATGCTTCACCGACGATCTTTTCATTGTGACCCATTGCGTTCCACGCCGGGGCATAAATATCTGCGGTATCTAGTAGTTGGACTCCAGCATCTAAAGCCGCGTGAATCACACCGATCGCTGCCTCGCGATCCTCAAGAATCCACTTGTTGCGATCCGTTGCCATGGAGAGAGGCATGCATCCGAGTCCTACTGCAGTTACTTCATAAGGTCCAAGAGTTCGTGTCAAAGTCATACGGAGACTTTAGCGCCAATCAGAGGGTGATGGTGGTTGAAGATATTGGTAGCGGTAGGTGTGAGACCACGAGGACCGTCTTCTCCTTAAGTTCTAAATTCACTCGCAAGGAAATCCGCTCCACCATCTTCGAATCGAGAAATTCATAAGGCTCATCCAATATGTAAACCGGGGTATCTCGAAGCAGGAGTCTTGCCAGTTTTAGTCTCTGCTTCTCGCCACCAGAGAAGTTATAACCTTGAGACCCGATCATGGTGTCTAGACCCTCGGGGAGTGAGTTCACAAAGTTATCGAGTTCAACGATGGCTAGTGCCTTGAACAACTCCATATCTGAGGCTTCGGGATTTCCAATTTTGAGATTCTCGCGAATGGAGGTACCAAAGAGATAATCGTCTTGTAGCAGGGTAGAGATTAAGTTGAGATATGCAGTGCCGAAGGGTTCTCCATTCATATCAATCTCACCGGAGTACGGGAGAAAGCCAAGCAGGGCGTTGATGATGGAGGACTTTCCGGAGCCAGATCTGCCTGTTATGAGCAGGGTATGACCGGGCCCAACTTTGGCGGTTATTTCTCGGGTCCGGGCACCTTCAAGGATTGGAAGGAAATTGCGAAATTCTAGAGTCACCGAGCGTGGAATCTCTGGCGTATCGAGAGGATCTGAAGGTACTTCTTGCAGCAGGGGTTCTATATTTTTGATCGCGCCCAACACCTGACGCAACTGTGAGAAGGCAGCTGGCAGGGTGCTTAAACCATCGAACATCGCTAGCGGGACGAGAGAAATTACCGCCACATTGATTCCCGCCAAGTGATGCGATAAAGCGGCGTCGGCAGCAAACCAGAGCGAGATAACTACCGCAGATCCCAGCGCGAGGTAGTAAAGGGCGGCGGCAAAGCCAGAACGTAACCCATTCCTTGCTTCAACTTTTGCAATCTTCTGTTGTGCCTGTTCAATTTGAGTGAGTAACTCACCTCCAAAATTGAATATCAATGATTCCGGTGCAGATTCTGCAATCTGCATTATTTGATCAAAGAGTGCGCTCTCATATTTGCGAGTATTTGATTTGCTAGAAGCGAGCATCGCAAGAAATGGAACGAGAAATGCGGTCGCTAAAAATATGAGCGCGATTACCTCGCCACAACTGGGAAGCAGCCAGTGAATTATGGTGACTCCAGCACTTCCAGAGATGAGAGCCGCCAACCAAGGAGATGCGATCCGTAACCATAAATCTTGTGCAAGCTCAACATCATTGATGATCTGACTCAATAAATTGCCGCGATGAAGTTCGGCATAGTCGGTAGGCAATAAGCGACTGAAGCGTTCATATATCTTGACTCGTAGCGCCGTCTGCACTTTAAGCGCACCGTTATGCTCCAAAATACGGCTGGCATATTTGAGTACTCCGCGCGAGAGTCCAAAGAATCTAACGCTTACGATCGCGACTTCGAGCACTAGAACTGGTGGTCTGGTGGAAGCCATCGAGATCAGCCAGGCGCTGGTAGCCAATAACCCAACTGCTGCTCCCAGTGAAGCGCCTCCGAGGAGCACCGCTCCGACCAATTCGCGCCAATACTGCCGGAAGATTCGAACCACGCTCTTCATGCGCTCACGCCCATGTGAGTAACCACTGTAGAAGCGCCTATTAATAGTTCGCGGTGCGAAATCACAAGAATCATCGCACCCTCATCTGCCTTGGTGGCGAGAAGTTTTGCGATGGTGCTCTCCGAAATATCATCGACGGAAGCGGTTGGTTCATCGAGAATGATGACGGGAGAGCCTTTAAGAATGGCTCGCGCAAGAGCGACTTTGCGAAGTTGTCCGACAGATAATCTCTGTTGCACAGTTCCCAATTCTGTTTGCAGGCCATGAGGAAGATCGGTGAGGTTCAAATCCACGCTAATCAAAAGATCGCTGAGCTCGTCCTCGCTTGCACCTGGTTTAGCGTGGCGCAATATCTGAGCTACGGTGCCAAGTGGGAACTTTGGCTCTTGGGGTTGCCAAGCTGTCTGGCGGCGCCAAGCGGAGAGGTCAAGATCTTTTAGATTCTTCTCGCCGGCCGAAGTGCTGATGGTTACCTCGCCAGAGGTAGGTTGAATAAAGCCCAATAGAACCGCAGCCAGAGTGGATTTTCCGCTGCCGGAAGGTCCAACCAGAGCGTGCACCTCTCCCCGCGAAATCTTGCCTGCCGGGATTCGAATCTCATTTCTATCTTGGTAGCTCACCACCAAATCACTCCAGGCGATAGTGCTGAGATCCTCAAGATCATCTCCACCAGAGCGAGCGGGCTTCTCCAAGATGGCAAAGAGTTGATTGAAGGCCGCCACTCCATCAGCCGCCGCATGAAAATAAGCCGAGACTTGTCGAATCGGCCAATAGACCTCGGGTGCGAGAACTAGGACGAGTAATCCAACCGAGAGTGGCATCGAACCATTAACAAGTCTCAGTCCGATCGTTACTGCAAGGAGCGCGACTGAAAGAGTGGCAATTAACTCCAACGCGAGAGAGGAGAGAAAGGAGATACGCAAGACCTGCATTGTTTCGAGCCGGTATCT
>CAIMBV010000206.1 GCA_903839355.1 uncultured Actinomycetes bacterium | reverse complement strand
GGCAACATAGGTATCTATCGTTGATTGGAAGGTAATGAGCTTGGCGATTGCCTGGTGAATTTCTTCTGCTCGTTCTACTTTGCCTTTCTCCAGGGCATCCCATAGTGCGGTGATTGCCCAGACGATTTCACTGCCCGGCATGGTGCCGAATAAACCAAGTGGATGAGTATCGAGTAGATCCATGCCACTTTGACCCTCAAAGACATTAGCTGCACCATCGGTAAATTTTTGAATATGCGCTACCCGATCTTTGACTGGCTTTGCCTCTGGTTTGAATTGAATTCGATCGGTTCCAAATTCTGTTAGGAGCTTCTCATAAAGATCGAGTGACAAGGGTTGCCCCATGTAGTTACTGGCATCTTGAACGATGACTGGTAACGAGGTCGCTTCTATGATCGAACGGTAATAATGAAAGATCTCCTCCGGTATTGCGGGAAATACTGCGGGAGGGGTAGCCATGAGGGCGCAAGCTCCATCACTTGTTGCCTGACGTGCCAACTCGACCGCGATAGCAGTGCTTTCGGCTCCAACGCTGACTACTACGGGTACGCGGTTTGCGGTGAGAGAGATCACTGATTTCCATTGCTCCCGGCGCTCCTGCGTACTAAATCTCATTACCTCCGAGACCATGGCGATCACGACTCCGCTTACTCCGAGTCCGATGAGCCAATCGATCTCCTTAGCGAGCACCGTGGAATCTATGGCATCTACTTCATTCAGAGGCATCTGCAGAACTGGGTATATACCTCTATCCATTGCGCCTCCGCTCTCGCCTATATGCACTCTGAATTGAAGGTTATCTTAAAGCGCGAAAGTGAGAGGAGATTTTTAGCGTAATCTAGTGATCGAATTCAATTCGGTAGAGCAGAACGGAAATTAATAATGGTTCAATCGGTCAATCCTCGTACAGGTGCTGCATTCGGCCCTACTTATTCCGATGCGACTCCAACCGAAGTGAACTCAATAATCGCTAGCTCGGTAGCCGCTTTCAAGAAGTGGTCCATAGTTTCTCCCAGCGTTCGCGCCGATGTATTAACTGCAATTGCCGATGCTCTTGATTCTAATTCTGCGGAGTTGGTTGATATTGCCGATCAGGAGACCGGTCTGGGGGTTCCTCGCTTAACTGGTGAGGTGGGTCGAACCACTTTTCAAATCAGAGAATTCGCAAAAGCTATTCGGGCCGGTCAATTTGTAGCACCACAGGTAGATGCTTTCGTTGAAGCCCCTCTGCCAGTAGGACATCCAGAACTTATACGAAGTGTGCAACCCCTTGGAGTAATAGTCGTATTTGGAGCAAACAACTTTCCATTTGCATTTAGTGTTCTCGGTGGAGATACCGCATCAGCGCTAGCTGCGGGTTGTTCTGTTATTGCAAAGGCGCATCCATCACACCCACAGACATCAACAGCGGTCTTTGAGATTGCAGCCGAAGTTTTCGTAGCTCATGGATTCCAAAACACACTCTCACTCATACATGGAGTCGAAGCTGGCGCTCAAGTTCTTAAATCTGAATCTATCTCCGCCGGTGCATTTACCGGTTCACTTCGTGGCGGCCGTGCCCTATTTGATATTGCAACATCCCGTAAGAATCCGATTCCTTTTTATGGAGAACTTGGCAGCGTGAATCCAGTTGTCGCGCTCGAATCTGGACTGACCGATCCCAAGGCATTTGCCACTGGTTATCTAGACTCGCTTCTCCTCGGCAATGGTCAGTTCTGCACCAACCCCAGCATTCTCTTTGTACCTGCGGGCTCCTCAGTAGCAGGAGAGATCGAAAGTCAGATTAAAGAGCGCAAGCCCACCCCCTTCCTAAGTCCTGCGACCAAGAGTGGACACGATGCCAATCGCAATGAACTCGCTTCTCTATTGGGAGCAACTCCGGTAGTAGGAGAAGAGACCAACGACGGTGGGCTCTACTCGGCTCCTGCCGTTATTTTCACGCAGATCGGTGCTCCTCACTTCAACGTAGAGGCGCTTCGCTTGGAGTGCTTTGGTCCAACGGGAGTCGTAGTCACTTACTCGAGCGTGAGTGAATTAATCGAAACTATTGGTTCTTTGGAAGGTGCGCTGACTGGTTCAATCTTCGCTGCAGCAGATGATGTGGCAGCACTCGGAGTAAGTACCGCGATCGCAAACAAAGTTGGACGCATCTCCTGGAATGGATGGCCTACCGGAGTTGCAGTCTCGATCGGCCAGCAACATGGCGGCCCTTATCCTGCATCCACCTCACCGATCCATACCTCAGTTGGCCTGCATGCAATCGAAAGATTCTTGCGCCCAGTGAGTTTCCAGAATTTCCCAGCGAGCGT
>CAIMBV010000205.1 GCA_903839355.1 uncultured Actinomycetes bacterium | reverse complement strand
CATTCCATTTGAGCTGAATATTATGTCCTCTAAATATCACCTCAAAATAATCAGCACAAATATGATTTTTTTCCAAAAAGTTTAAAAAAGTTTCTCAAAAAATATTGTGCACGGCAATTTTTGTATGGAAATTTCAATGAAAATCAAAAAAGTTTAGCATCAAATATCTCGGTTTTGGCAATGTTTGGCAATGCCTGACGTATATAAGGTAATAGATCCATGATCATTCTTTAAATTCTTCAGTATCTCATGGCCATGTCAGCCCAAGTTTGTGACTTATTCAAAGTTTAATTTTCAGAAAAATCCAAAAATTAAAGTTGAATTTTTACCAAGTTTCCTTTAGTTTTCTTACAGTTTTGTTACTTTAATGCAATATTTGATAGTTATACAATGATGAGATAGGATCTTTGAAAAGTATTCTTGTAAAATAAGCGAAAATTTTAAGAAAATCTGAATTGCAAAAAAACGTAAACAAAAAGTAGTCAAGATTAAAAATGAAATTTAAAAAGTTAGACAGCGATTCACAAGTCGATCTTTCTAAAAATTCTCTATGCCTTCCTGGCCTTCTCCTTCGCCGCGAGTTTCAACTACATCATTAACGACTTAAAAGATGCTGAGAGGGATCGGACCAACCCACGAAAATCTCATCGCCCGATAGCTTCCGGTTTAATGAGTTTGCGAAGCGCACTTCTCACCGCGCTCATCTGCGCCGGTCTCTCCATATTGTTTGCAGCACTACTTCCCGGGGCTTTCCAAATCACCCTCGCCATCTACGTGCTGCTGACTCTGCTCTACTCCTTTGGCCTCAAACATGAACCAATCGTCGAACTTTTAATCGTCTCGATTGGATTTGCACTGAGGGCTATCGGAGGGGCCACAGCAACGCACACTCCAAGTTCTCGGTGGTTTCTAGTAGTCGCCACCTTTGGGCCGCTGGTGATAGTGACCGCCAAAAGAATTGCCGAAAAGAAGAATCAGTCAGCAATAACTGTGCGGCCGGTAATCGAGCAATACACCGCCGAGTTCCTACAACTCGTTCTGACCGTCGCTATCGGCATCACTCTCACTGCTTATAGCCTCTGGGCATTCTCACTCTCCAGTAGCAGACCGTATGCTGAGATTTCAGTCATTACCGTAACCTTTGGCCTGTTGCGTTACATATTAGCTATCGAAAAAAATAGTGCTGAGTCACCCGAGGAAGTGATGTATGGCGATTGGTATTTTCTTGGAGCAGTTGCTGCCACAGCAATTCTTTTAATTCTCTCGGTTTATGCTCATCACTGATCCGGTTCTCGTTTCTGGATGGGGCAGGAATTTCTCATCGCTAAGTAAACGCGCATCCATCGCAACGATTGAACAACTTCAAGAAGTGGTGGCGCAGGCAGGCGATAGTCGTGGTCTATTACCTGTTGGTTTACATCGAAGCTACGGAGATTCTGCCCTCAATTCCGGGGGAGTTCTTATTGATCTCTCTGCTCTCAATGGAATTGATATCGATCCTGTTGCACACACGGCGATTGTTGGTGCTGGAGTGACGATTCGAGAATTGGAACGCGCTGCATTACTGCGCTCGCTCTTTCCACCCGTTGTTCCAGGGACCGGATTTGTCACAATGGGTGGCGCGGTTGCGGCAGATATTCACGGGAAGTCACATCACAAAACCGGCTCTTTCTCACAATGCGTGAATTGGATCAAGATCCTCCTATCTTCCGGAGAGATCGTGCAACTTTTTCCCAGCGACGAAGAGTTTTGGGCTACGGTTGGCGGGCTTGGGCTGACGGGAATAATTCTGGAACTAGAACTCAATTTGCGTCAGGTGAGTTCCAACTCCGCAGATGTTAAGGAGATTCGGGTAAAAGATCTGAGTGCCATGATCGAATTGCTTGGAAGATCAGACAAGGATTATGAGCATACGGTCGCTTGGATCGATCTATCGGGGGATTACCGCGGTAGAGGAATAGTCAGCCTTGGCAACTATGGCTCTGAGCCAGTCAAAATTCGGGGTGGTGGATCGAGCGGGCCTTCTTTGCCATCAATCGGCGGTGCTAATTTCATCACGCCGCTCACTGTTAAGGCTTTTAATGAGCTCTGGTTTCGTAAACCGCTCAAACATGGAACGGTTGTTCTTAATAAATATATGCATCCTCTAGATGGGGTTAACAATTGGAATCGTATATATGGAGATTCTGGATTTCTGCAGTACCAGTTTGTTATCGACGAAGGTCGCGAGGAGATATTTGAGAAGCTATTCGCTGGCCTAAGATCACTCAAGGCGGCATCTTTTCTGGGAGTATTAAAGAAGTTCGGGCAGGAAACTCCAGCGCCTTTGAGTTTTCCTCGTCCTGGTTGGACATTAACCCTCGACTATCCGACCACCGTCCCCGGTTTGGAGAGATTTCTCCAGGGTTTTGATGAGGAGCTAGTTGCAGCACGTGGTCGTATCTATCTCATCAAGGATGCGCGCGTAAGTCATTCGTTAGTTCCCCTTATGTATCCCGAGATAGAAAAGTGGCGCACTATTAGAAGTACCATGGATCCCACTGGGTTATGGCAATCCGATCAAGCCAGGAGGCTGCATTTATGTTAAACGGATTTAAGAATCCGGGTCGTGTTGCGCTAATCGGAGGCCAGAGCGAGATCGGGCTATCAATCGTTACTCAGTTACCAGAAGATAAATCTCGCGAGATAGTTTTGATCGGGCGATCCGGTGATTATGTGCTTGACGTCACCGACAAAGCGGCGCGTGAAAGGGTGATTGGTGAACTCTTTGATGCTGGCGATGTCGACTTGGTTGTTATTGCCGTGGGTTTGCTGGGCAATGATTCAAAGTTAAGTACAACAGAGAATCTCTTGGCGGCGATAGATGTGAACTTTCTGAGTACGGTGCATTTATTGGAATTGATCTCTGATCGAATGAAACAACAAGCTCACGGCGCGATTTTGGTGATTAGTTCCTTTGCTCAAGTGCGTCCGCGGGATGACAACTTTCGATATGGCTCTACTAAAGCAGGACTTGATTTTTATGCGCGTGGGTTAGCTTCGACCTTGAAAGGGAGTGGAGTTACTTTGAAAATTCTGCGACCTGGTTTTGTGAAGAGCAAGATGACAGAAGGAATGGAGATTGCGCCTTTTGCAATAACGGTGCAAGAGTGTGGCAAGTATGGAGTCGCTGCTCTGAAATCAAGAGATCTCGTGACGTGGGCCCCGTCGATATTGAAATATGTAGCAGTCATTTTCAAATCACTTCCGCCATCAGTGTTCAGGAAAATTTCGCATCGTTGACTGGTAAATTCGCGCTATGAAATGGCTGAAGGAGCGTCTGGCTGTCATCAAAGCCCGCATCCTGAGCACAAGCAGACTTAAGCGAACCCTTATTGGGGTCCCATCGCTATTTCTTGTGGTTGTTCTCTGGTCGATCTCGACCGCGCTGCTCGCCCCCGGCACCGACCCACTCTCTGCTCGATTGGCAGAATGGGGGCGTAATCACTACCTGGGATTTGTTGTCACAGCTTTGGAAAATGCACAGTACGACATCAACAAGCCAAAGGTTGGGGGCAGTTTAGATAGCAGCGCATCAGCCACTTTGGCGCAGAGCGCTGTTCAATACGCCAAAAAAGTACCCACTCTCGTCTCCCCAGCGCTACCCGGGGAGGGAGATTTAAAGACCGTTTTGGCAAAAGGCAAAGTTCCTCTCATTCAAGTCGGCTACCTACGTCCTGACAAGCAACACACCTCGTATCTGGCTGGAATCGCGATTATGAACGGGGCTCTGCTG
>CAIMBV010000204.1 GCA_903839355.1 uncultured Actinomycetes bacterium | reverse complement strand
GGCTTCACACTTCTTCGAGTCAGTTCCCGCAATCGCCCGTTACCTTAAGACTCTCAATGATGTTGGTCTAGGTTACGTGCGACTTGGCCAATCAGCTCCAACTCTCTCCGGTGGCGAGGCGCAGCGCGTGAAATTAGCGACGGAGTTACAACGTAGATCAACTGGACGGACCATCTATGTGCTGGACGAACCAACTACGGGGTTGCACTTTGAAGATACTCGCAAGTTGCTTCTCGTCCTCAATCGTCTCGTTGAATCCGGCAACACCGTTGTCGTTATCGAACACAATTTGGATGTCATTAAATCTGCAGACTGGGTTATCGACATGGGCCCTGAAGGGGGAGCAGGCGGTGGAACGGTTATTGCAGAGGGAACCCCTGAGCAGGTCTCCAAGATGAGTGCGAGTTACACCGGTAAATTCTTGGCGGAAGTACTTGGCTGATCATGTCCAACCCTGCGGATTATCGTCCCAGCAATATTCCCACCGAACCTGGGGTCTATCGCTTCTACGATAAGAACGACCGCGTCATCTACGTGGGTAAGGCAAAGAATCTCAAGAATCGTCTCAACTCGTACTTCGGTTCAAATCTCGCAGCGAAGACTTACCGCATGGTTCATACCGCGGTTCGGGTGGATTGGACCATTGTTGGAACTGAGATTGAGGCGCTGGCGCTGGAATTTACCTGGATCAAATCCTTCAACCCACAGTTCAATGTGCAATTTAAAGATGATAAGACCTACCCGTATTTAGCGGTCTCTCTCTCCGAAGAGTTCCCGCGACTCTTTGTCTCGCGCCAAAAGCATATAAAGGGCAATCGTTACTTTGGACCCTTCACCAATGCCTGGGCGCTTCACGGAACTGTTGATGTTCTTCAACGAATCTTCCCTATCCGCGCCTGCAGCCAATCCAACTTCAATCGAGCAGTGGCAACAAAGCGCCAATGTCTTTTGGGGGATATTGGTAAATGCTCTGCGCCATGCGTCGGGTGGATCTCGAAAGAGGAGCATTCGGCTCTCGCAAAAAATCTAGTCACCTATCTAGATAGAAACCCAACCGATATCGCAGAGTCAATCCAGTTCGACATGGAGCGAGCTGCCGCGAACGAGGAGTTTGAGCTCGCTGCGAAATTACGTGACCAACTTGAAGCCTTAACAAAGACAACAGAATTTACTGAAACTTCGCTCAACAATAATTTCTCAGCAGATTTAGTGGCGATCCACGAGGAAGTCACTCATGCCGCCGCATCGCTCTTCTCGATTCGCGCTGGTCGGATTATCGCCTCGCGAGCCTGGATCATCGATCTCTCTGATGTTCTTGAAGGCGAAGATGTGATTTCAGCCGCCTTGGCCAAGATCTATCTAGAGACCAAGGCTCCTTCAGAAATATTGGTAGATCGCGAGCCGACTGATATCGAAGCTCTTAAGGAGTGGTTGACCTCTGTGGCGGGACACAAGGTGAGCATCGCAATGCCACAACGCGGTGAGAAATTTGAAATGATGCGAACAGTTGCGCGCAATGCCCAGCATGCACTTATTCAATACCTCAGCAAGAGGTCCAACGATGTTGCAGTTGTAGGTAAGGCCCTCGAAGAGATCCAAGAAGCCTTGGGGTTGCCAGAGCTCCCGCTACGAATTGAATGTTTCGATATCTCCAATATTCAAGGCAAACATATGGTCGCATCAATGGTTGTCTTCGAGGATGGCCAACCCAAGAAGGCGGATTACCGCAGATTCTCGATAGATGATGATGCTGGATTCGATGATACGCGCGCGATGAACCATGTCCTCACTCGGAGGTTAAAGAGATACCTCGCCGAGAAAGATATTGATGTTCAAGAGTTGAAATTACAAGGTGGCTCGAGGCCAAAATTTGCTTACCCACCCGCGCTCATAGTTGTCGATGGCGGTGCCCCACAAGTCAATGCCGCCTATCAAGCGCTCCTCGCACTTGGACTTGAGAGGATCCCATTGGTTGGACTGGCAAAACGACTTGAAGAGGTCTGGCTGCCAAATAACTCCGATCCCATTATCTTGGCGCGGCATAGTGAAGGACTTTATCTATTACAACGGGTACGCGATGAGGCACACCGATTCGCTATCAACTTCCACCGCTCTAAACGCTCGGCGGTCATGTTGGAGTCGCTTCTCGATGAGATCCCTCTATTAGGTGAGGTAAGGCGCAAGGCGCTCCTTGATAGATTCGGGTCGGTCAGTGCAATTAAAAAGGCGACCGTTGAAGAGATTGCAGCCATCCCGGGCATCGGCGAAAAGATTGCCATGATTATTGAAAACTCCCTGCGCTCTGAGTCGAGTACACAAGGCCCGATCGATCTGGGAACGGGAGAGATCCGCGGATAGACTTCTAACCGTGAATGGCAAAG
>CAIMBV010000203.1 GCA_903839355.1 uncultured Actinomycetes bacterium | reverse complement strand
TCCGTAATTGCACCAACTATTTTCTGCACCATCTACTGCACGTTTTGCGGCGAAAGAATGTACGAAGTAAAAGCGCTCTTCACCGATACCTTCGAATAACCTTGATTCAGGATCTGCTTCAACGGTATTCCAACCAATGTGTGGAAGTATCGGAGCTTCTATCTGGCTCACATCACCTGAAAAAAACTCCAAGTCCTGAGCTGCCACCTTTCTCACTTCCTGAATCAAAGAGAATTTGCATTCCTACACAAATTCCAAGGATTGGCTGGGCAGCTGCTATGCGCTCTTGAATAATCAGATCTCCGCCGGCGGCTAATAGTTGGTCCATGCAGGCACCAAAGGCTCCGACACCGGGAACAACTAGGCCATCGCTGGAGCGACAGATTTCTGGATCAGATGTGACGAAAGTTTCGTGGCCGCTTAGCTCGAAGGCGCGCTGAGCCGATCGTAGATTCCCCGAGCCATAATCAAGTATTGCAATCAAAGAGTGCCCTTTGTGGATGGGATCCCAGCAACGCGGCCATCGATGGCAACTGCATCGCGCAGCGCCCGTGCAACCGCTTTGAACTGCGCCTCAAAGACGTGATGCGCGTTGCGGCCTTCAAGTACTCGTATGTGAAGCGCAATTCGGGCCTCCGCGACAATCGACTCCCAGATATGGCGCCCCAAGGTGGTATCAAAAGTCCCGATGAGTTCAACGATCTCGGGTTGGCGATGCACCAAATATGGACGGCCAGATAAGTCAACTGCTGCCTGAACCAGAACCTCGTCAAGCGGAACCATCGCATCACCAAAGCGCCGGATACCAGCCTTATCCCCTAGCGCCTCTCGAAGCGCTTGTCCAAAAGCGAGAGAGGTATCTTCAACGGTGTGATGTGAATCCACGTCAACGTCGCCGGTCGTCTTAACAGTGAGATCGAATCCCGCATGCTTGCCGAGTTGCGAGAGCATGTGTTCAAAGAATGGAACTCCGGTTTGAATATCGATAGCGCCAGTACCATCGAGGTTGAGTTGCACAAAGACATCTGATTCCTTGGTCTTGCGAGCAACTGTTGCGGTGCGTGGTGCGCTCATGAGATTCATCCTTCGTTAGATGGGGAATTATTCCGCAATTTCGCGCAGGGCCGCGATAAATTGCTCATTTTCTGCTGGAGTCCCGATTGAAACCCGAAGGAATCCGCGAAGTCCAATATCTCGAATCAACACTCCTCGATCCAAGAAGGCCTGCCAGATCGCGCTTGGCTCACCTTTGAAACCACTAAAGAGCAAGAAGTTTGCCGAACTCGGAACCACTCTGAATCCAACTTCAATGAGAGCAGCAGCAACGCGCTCGCGCTCAGAGATCAACACTTGAATCTCCGCCTGCATCGCCGGGGTGAATTCAAGAGCGGTCTCGGCCGCAGTTTGGGTCAATGAACTGAGGTGGTAAGGAAGTCTGGCCACCAGTGAGGCCGCAATCACTGCAGGCTTAGCAACTAAGTAACCGGTGCGTGCTCCAGCAAATGCAAAAGCCTTACTCATAGTGCGAACCACAACGACATGAGGGAAGTCGGCCAATAAGGTAACCGCAGATGGCTCCGACGAGAACTCTGCATACGCCTCATCAACAACCAGTAATCCTCCGACTGATCCAGTCGCCTCAGCGAGCTCTTTCAGATCTGCGATGGGGGTTGAAGTCCCAGATGGGTTATTAGGAGTGGTCACAAAAACTAAATGGGGAGATTTTTCGCGGACCAACTTCTTTGCTTTAGTGATATCGATAGCAAAGTCTTCATCGCGACTTCCAGCAAACCACGGGGTCTTAGTGATCTGTGCGATAAGTGGATGAACTGAGTAAGACGGAGTGAATCCCAGGGCTAGGTGATCGGCTCCTCCGCAGGAGAGGAAAAGGGTCTGCAGAATTTCATTTGAGCCGTTGGCTGCCCAAATATTTTCCGAGGTTACCTCGACACCTGTGGTCTGAGTTATGTAGTGGGCCAATTTGCCTCGAAGCGAGATTGCATCGCGATCGGGATAGCGATTGAGATTGCCTATCACGCTCCCTAAACGTTCAGTCATTGCCGCTACAACTTCTGATGGAAGCGGAAAGGGATTCTCATTTGTGTTGAGCGCGGTGACGCCCTCAATTTGTGGAGCACCGTATGGAGAGATGCCTCGCAAATCAGCACGGAGTGGAAGCCAATAAGGCCACTGGGACTGCACCATCAGTTATTCTCCTCAAATCGTGCGCTGATTGCCTCACCGTGAGCCGGTAGATCTTCAGCGTTCGCCAAAGTGATCACCGTTGCAGCGATATCTGTAAATGCAGCTTCATCGTATTCAATGAAGTTAACGCCTTTAAGAAAGGTTTGTACTGAGAGACCACTTGAGTGACAGGCGCATCCCCCTGTCGGAAGGACGTGATTAGACCCAGCCGAGTAATCACCAAGTGAGACTGGTGCATAGCGACCAACGAATACTGCTCCAGCATTGCGAATCGCCGCAGCTACTGCTTCGAGGTCTTTTACATGCAATTCCAAATGTTCTGCCGCGTATCCGTTTACTACATCGATGCCTTGTTCAATCGAGTCGACCAGAACGATTGCAGATTGAACTCCGCTCAAGGCCGCACTAATTCTCTGTGAGTGGCGTGTCTTAGCCACACGTTCTACAAGTTCACTTCGAACTTCATCTGCGAGCTGTGGCGATGTAGTTACCAGGACTGCCGCTGCATTGACATCGTGCTCCGCCTGGCTAATGAGATCAGCCGCAACATCACTCGCGAGCGCAGAGCTATCTGCCAAAATTCCGATTTCCGTGGGGCCTGCTTCAGAGTCAATTGCAATCAGCCCGCGAAGTGCTCGCTTGGCTGCGGCAACATAAATATTTCCAGGACCTGTGACGAGATCTACTGGCTCGCAGAGACCTTCAACTCCGTATGCAAATGCTGCAACGGCTTGCGCTCCCCCGATGGCATAGACCTCATAAACTCCAAGAAGTGCGCACGTGGCCAGGATGGTGGGGTGAGGGTATCCCCCGAATTCGCGTTGCGGTGGCGAGGCTACGGCGATACTAGGTACCTGTGCGATCTGGGCAGGAACTACATTCATCATCACAGAACTTGGATAGACCGCGAGCCCGCCAGGAACATAAAGTCCGACGCGATCAACTGGAATCCACTTCTGGGTTACGCGAGCACCACTAACGACTTCAGTCGTCTGCGTTTGCCGAGCCTGACTTTCATGAACCTTGCGAACTCGAGCAATCGAGGTTTCAAGCGCAATTCGTATGGTCGGATCTAAATCAGCGAGTGCTTGATCAATAACGGAGTGAGGTACTCGAATGTGCTCAGGACGGACCCCATCGAACTCTGCTGCCAACTCTTTCAGAGTCGCCTCATTGCCGCTCTTCACGCGCTCCAAAATCGGTTCAATCGCGACCATGGCATGGGCAACGTCCAAGGCGGCTCTCGGGATGGCTCGCTTATATTGCGCCCTCGAAAGTCTCTGACCACGGAGGTCAATGAGAGGAATATCGGCGCCAGGATTCACTGGCTCATTCTAAAGCGTAGCGGGGGTAGCCGTGACCTAATACCTCTAGGCACCAGTTACTCCAACAACTGGGTTCTTAGAGAACCGGGTACTTATAGAACCAGGCAGTCAGGCCCTAGGACCGATTTCAAATCTGCGCTCAAACTAGGTGAAGCAGTGACCCGCAAATCATCATCAATCTTCATTACCAGACCCTTAGTGCCATCATCGAGTTTGAGGTGTACCTCACGAGGGCCAGGGTGTGAGCGCAAAATCTCCTTCATCCGATCGACAAGTGGCGGAGTGACTCGATTGGCATCCATCGAGATAACAAAGGGCCCGGTGGGAGCGCCGGTGACATCGGGAATCGTCATATCAAGTGCGGTGATGCGAGGGGCTTCCTCGCGCTTATCGATACGACCACGGACCACGATGACGCGATCTTCAATCAGATTGAGTGCGTGGGCTTGATAGGTTGCCGCGAAGAAGAGAACATCGACAGCACCTTCTAAGTCCTCGATTGAAACAATTGCCCACGAGTTACCTTGTTTAGAAACCTTACGTTGAATCTGCGTAATAAGGCCGCCAATATTGACGATCTGTTCATGTCCCACAGAATCTTCGGCGATCTGGGAGAGCGGCATATCGACCGCGGCACGGAGTACGTGTTCAATTCCAAGTAGTGGGTGATCCGAGACGTAGAGTCCGAGCATCTCGCGTTCGTAACTGAGTAGCAGGCTCTTCTCCCACTCCTCGGTCGGAATATCTAGTTCAACGCCGCTGATATTCGCAGATGTGCTCTCATCACTTGATCCAAAGAGGTCAAATTGGCCAATGGCCTCTGCGCGCTTAGCTTCACTGACAGAGTCAATCGCTTCAAGATAGACCATCATGAGTCCCCGACGTGATGCCCCAAGAGAGTCAAAGGCGCCAGCCTTGATAAGAGATTCGATTGTCTTCTTATTACAAACTTGTTGATCGACTTTGGCCAGGAAATCTCCAAAAGAGGTGAAGCGACCTTTACTCTCGCGGTTGGACACGATGGAGCCGACCACGTTCTCACCAACATTTCGAATCGCTGTTAAACCAAAACGAATATCGCTACCCAGAGGCGTGTAATCGGAAGCAGATTCATTGACATCAGGTGGCAAGACTTTGATGCCCATGCGGCGACACTCATTGAGATAGAGCGCGCTCTTATCTTTATCATCACGCACGCTCGTCAACAGCGCTGCCATATATTCGGTTGGATAGTTCGCCTTCAGGTAAGCGGTCCAATACGAGACCAATCCATATCCAGCAGAGTGTGCCCGGTTGAAGGCGTAGTCTGAGAATGGAATCAAGGTATCCCACAACTTTTTGATTGCAGCCTTTCCGAAGCCACCAGCAACCATTCCTGCTTCAAAGTTCACATACTCTTTGTCAAGAATCTCTTTGTTCTTCTTACCCATCGCCTTACGTAAGAGATCTGCGCGACCAAGAGAGAATCCCGCCACCTTCTGCGCAATGGCCATTACCTGCTCTTGATAAACAATCAACCCATATGTATCGCCCAATATTTCAGCGAGCGGCCCTGATAACTCTTCATGAATTGGTTCAACCGGCTTACGGCGATTCTTACGATCGGCATAGTCGGTATGTGCGTTTACGCCCATAGGACCTGGTCGATAGAGCGCAATCACGGCGGAGATATCTTCAAATGAATCTGGTGACATCTGCCGCAACAAGGCGCGCATCGGTCCACCATCGAGCTGGAAAACGCCTAGCGTCTCCCCCTTGCCCAACAGTTCAAATGTCTTTGGATCATCGAGGGTGAGCTCTTCCAGATTTACATTGATGCCTTGATTGCGCTGGATGTTGAGGAGACAATCGTCAAGGACCGAGAGATTGCGAAGACCTAAGAAATCCATCTTAAGTAGCCCCGTTGCCTCACAAGCTCCCATATCGAACTGCGTGATGATCGCTCCATCGGATTCACGTCGATGGATTGGGATAACTTCAAGCAGTGGTTCTTTACTCAAAATCACGCCAGCGGCATGCACGCCCCATTGACGCTTGAGACCTTCCAGGCCTCGTGCGGTATCGACAATGCGCTTAGCATCGGCATCGGTTTCATAGACCGATCGAAACTCACCAGCCTCGCCATATCGATCATTCTTTGGATCAAATACTCCCGAGAGGGTGATGTCCTTACCCATAATTGTGGGAGGTAGCGCTTTCGTAATTTTGTCTCCGATTGCGTACGGATAACCCAAAACACGAGTGGCATCTTTCAGCGCCTGCTTAGATTTAATGTTGCTGTAGGTAATGATTTGAGCCACGCGATCTTCACCGTATTTATTGGTGGCGTAGGCGATCATCTCGGAACGTCTTCTTTCATCGAAATCCAGATCAATATCAGGCATCGAGATACGTTCTGGATTCAGGAATCGCTCGAACAGCAGGCCATGCTTAATCGGGTCTAGCGCTGTGATTCCTAGCGCGTAGGAGACAAGCGATCCTGCGGCAGAACCACGACCAGGGCCAACTCGAATTCCCACCTCGCGAGCGTGCGCGCAAAGGTCAGAGACAACAAGGAAGTAACCAGGAAATCCCATCTTGATCATGACGCCAAGTTCGTAGTCGAGGCGCTCCTGATATGCAGGTGGAATCTGGCCCTGCAATCGTTCTGCGAGTCCTTGATTTGCCAGCTTGGTCAACCACGAGTCTTCGCTCTCGCCCGCAGGAACTTCAAATTGTGGCAATAAGTTTTCACCTTCGCGCAACGTCACATTGCACCGTTCAGCAATCAGCAAAGTGTTATCACACGCATCAGGGAAATCGCTGAAAAGTTGGCGCATGACAGATGCGCTCTTGAGGTAGAACTCATCGTTATCAAATTTGAATCTCTTGGGATCGGCAATGGTGGATCCAGATTGCACGCACAGCAGCGCCTCATGCGCTCCAGCATCTTCATGCTTGGTGTAGTGCAGATCGTTCGTCGCGAGCAGGGGCAACCCCAACTCTTTACCTAACTTTAAGAGATCTTTCTTGACGCGATTTTCTACATCAATCCCGTGATCCATGATCTCGAGGAAAAAGTTCTCCGCCCCAAAGATGTCGCGCAGATCGCTCGCCGCCTTGATGGCATCTTTATAAGCACCCATACGCAATTTGGTTTGTATCTCTCCACCAGGACAGCCCGTCGTGGCGATCAATCCTTTTGAGTACTTTGAAAGCAGCTCACGGTCCATACGAGGCTTGTAATAGAAACCCTCAAGTGAAGCGAGTGAGGAGAGCTTAAAAAGATTTCCAAGTCCCTCGTTGTTCTCGGCAAGGATGGTCATGTGGGTATATGCGCCACCGCCAGAGACATCATCTTCGCCGCCTTGAGCCCATTGGACCCGCTTTTTATCGAATCTGCTCTCGGGGGCGACATAAGCCTCGATGCCGATGATCGGCTTTACACCGGCTTTGCGAGCCTGCTTATTAAATTCAAAAGCGCCAAAGACATTTCCATGATCGGTAATCGCAATAGCCGGCATCTCTTGGCGGGCAACTTCTTTAACCAGTTCCTCAACGCGCGCCGCACCGTCCAACATCGAATATTCGGTGTGGACGTGGAGATGAACGAAACTGGAATTCTGCGACACGGTTAGCGAGATTACTACTGTGGCTAATTCTGACGGCTATTTTGCTCAAGCGCGTTGAGTGAGCGTGTCAGGTCTTCGGGGTATTCGGAGGCAAAAGAGAGGTACTCCCCCGAAATCGGGTGGGTGAATTTGAGTTCGCGAGCGTGGAGCCACGGGCGATGAATATTTAATCGGTCGGCGATGGTGTGATCTGCGCCGTATGTGAGATCCCCAACAAGGGGATGATGAAGGGCCGCGAAGTGGACTCGAATTTGGTGGGTTCTGCCCGTCTCAAGTTCGATCTCGAGAAGTGAGACAGCCGGAAAGAGTTCCAGTGAGGTGTAGTGCGTTATAGATGGTTTCCCATCGGCTACAACCGCGAAGCGATAGTCCTCCCGTGGGTGTCGATCGATGGGAGCATCAATGGTTCCCTGCGAAGGATCCATATGTCCTTGGACCATGGCGTGATAGACCTTGGTAACTGTGCGATCTCTAAATTGATCTTTGAGCCCCGAGTACGAGGCTTCATCCTTTGCAATAACCATGAGTCCAGTAGTTCCAACATCCAGTCGATGAACAATTCCTTGTCGCTCTGCAGCACCACTTGTCGAGACGTTATACCCGGCAGCGATTACTGCTCCGATAACGGTAGGACCCTGCCACCCTGGGCTTGGATGTGCCGCAACTCCGGCTGGTTTATTAATCACAATGACATGATCATCGTTATATACAACTTCCAATCCTGGAACCGGCGTCGGAGTTAATTGTGGTGCGCTCTTCGCGGGAGGCATCAGGATTTCAAGAACATCTGCCGTTGAAACTTTGTCTGATTTGGTCACAGCTTTGCCATTGCGAAAGATCTCTTCGCTCTCAATGAGAGAAACGACTGCCGAACGAGATAGTCCTAGCATGCGGGCTAACGCCGCGTCGACCCGCTCTTGATCCAATCCTTCAGGAATCGAAATCACCTTTAACTCACGTTCAGGGAACGTCATGATGGGACCTCGGTTTCACATCGTTAACAAGCAGAATTGCAATAGTTATCGCAGAGATAACAATAGAGGTATCGGCCAGATTAAATACCGGCCAATGCGGTAGACGGAGCCAATCGACAACCGCTCCATGTAATAAATAGGGCTGACGGAAGGTCCTATCGTAAAGATTGCCGCAAATGCCCCCGAGAAGAAAGCCAAGTGCAATTCCCCAAGGCCGCGAAGTTATCGACCTGGCAAAAATAGCGATGGCAAGTATCGCTAGAAATGAGAGCAGCGAGAGAAAGATGGTCGCACTCTGAGCCAGGCTAAAGGCAGCTCCCGTGTTGGAGGTGAGCTGAAACTCCAAGAATGAGCCGATGATCTTCCTCGGATTACTCGAAAGCGAATGAAGCGCCCAGGTTTTAGTAGCGCTATCTAGTGCAATTACTAAAACGGCAACGATGAGGAGAGATTTAACTGCAGTGCGATGAGGTGCTGAATTAATCAGCGTCGTTCCTCTTTCTGCTTGCAGACCATGCAAAGTGTTGCACGAGGAAATACTTGTAAGCGCGCCTTACCAATGGCGTTGCCACACTCTTCGCATCGCCCATACGTTTTATTATCGATACGCTCAATGGCTCGCTCTGTCTGCAAAACCATGTCGCGGGCGTTGTAAACGAGTGACATCTCATGCTCACGCTCGAAAGTCTTGGTGCCAGCATCTGCCTGATCATCTCCAGCTCCAACACCTGCAGCGGAGATCAAATCTTCCATCTCGCCTTCAGCTTCACTTAGCTCTGATCGCAAACGAACTAGCTCTTTAGCAAGTTCAGAGCGCATAGCCTTGAGTTCGGCAGCGGTCCATGGATTTTCATTTTCATTGACAACAAGTGGAGCTGGTGCGCCTTTGATGGGCTTAAGGGTGTGCTTGCTCTTCCCACTCTTAACAGGCCGAGGTGGTGGAGTCATCACCAGGCGACGCTCTTCAATGACCACCTCAGGACCAGCGTTGACTTCGCGCGGTGTCACGGTAATAGTTGTGGAGTCACCAGTTGTTGTGCTCTGCAATTTCGCTGGAAATGGCTTGGCAGGAACTTTCTTAGCCGGAGCTTTCTTTGCCAGAGTTGGTTTAACAATATTTGGAGAACGCGTCGCTACCTTCTTTGCAGGTGCGGCCTTCTTCGCGGGAGTTGCTGGGGCTTTCTTTGCTGGCACGGTCTTCACTGCTTTCTTTGCCGCTAGTTTCTTCTCCACTGGCTTTTTAGCAGGTGGAGCCTTTTTAACCGTGCTCTTGGAAGCGGCGATCTTTTGCTGGGTAACTTTCTTAGTGGCGCTCTTAGTTGGGGCAGTTTTGACCGAGGCAGGGGCCTTCTTGGCGGGCGCCTTCTTCGACGTAGGTGTCATATCGATAGCCACTTCTCAATCTTCAGTACACATCTTAAGTTCAGGCTCTGCACCCAGGCGAAGGTGGAGTGGCCACCTGCCGAGTTACCCGCGAGCGAGAAGGCTAGAGCGAAGAGCGAGGAATTACCAACTTCGCCGCGCTAGACTCACGCTTTCACCTGAACTATGCGCTCAATCTTCGCAGATTGGCCAGTTCCGAGAGTTGATTGCGAGGGTACGAGATGGCGTCGCCAGGGTCTCACACTTTCAGGAGCCTGCCAGCCCAGATCGACCTCCCAGCAACCGAGCATCAAATTCTCGCCTTCTGGGAAGAGCAAGATATCTTCGCCAAGAGCGTCTCTGCCCGCGATGGAGCCCCGAGTTGGACCTTTTATGAAGGACCACCTACCGCCAATGGCTCCCCAGGTACCCACCACATCGAGGCTCGCGTCTTTAAGGATCTCTTTCCCCGCTATCAGACCATGAAGGGCAAGCAGGTTATCCGTAAAGCTGGATGGGATTGTCATGGTCTACCCGTTGAGATTGCGGTTGAGAAGGAGCTTGGCTTCTCCGGAAAGGGCGACATCGAAAAATATGGAATCGCCGCCTTCAACGAAAAATGTCGCGAGTCGGTACAACGCCATGTCGACGAGTTCACCTCAATGACACGTCGCATGGGATTTTGGGTTGATTTTGATGAGGCGTACTGGACCATGTCGCCTGAATACGTTGAAAGCGTCTGGTGGTCACTACAACAGATCTGGAAGAAGGGCCTTCTCGTTCAAGACCATCGCGTGGCTCCCTACTGCCCTCGTTGCGGAACCGGATTATCTGATCACGAGTTAGCCCAGGGGTACGAGACTGTTACAGACCCTTCGGTCTACATTCGTTTTCCTGCAACATCTGGAGTGATCGCTGAATTAGGCGCCTCGTTTCTCGTGTGGACGACGACACCATGGACCCTCGTCTCTAATACTGCAATCGCGGTAAACCCCAAGGTTGAATACCAAGTCTGCGAAATACCTAACGGTGAAGGCAGCGAAAGATTAGTCATCGCTTCTAACTTGGCGCACGTTTTGGGTGAAGATAGAAAAGTTATTGCGACCTTCAAGGGTTCTGAACTTGAGAAGATCACATATCAACGCCCACTTGATCTCATTGAGATTCCAGATTCACATTTCATCGTTCTCGCAGATTATGTGACGATTGAAGATGGAACTGGATTGGTTCACCAATCCCCTGCATTTGGCGCGGACGATCTCTTGGTCTGTCGCCGTTACGGGCTACCAGTCGTTAATCCCATGGCTCCCGATGGAACATTCCTGCCAGAAGTTCCACTGGTCGGAGGAATCTTCTTCAAAGAGGCAGATAAAACTCTGGTGCGCGAACTCAAATCTCGTGGCGTCCTATTCCGCCAACTTCAATTTGAACACTCCTACCCACACTGCTGGCGCTGCCACACCCCGCTTATGTATTACGCGCAACCATCCTGGTATATCCGTACCACCGCAATAAAAGAGCAATTAATTGCCGAAAATGCCAAGACCGATTGGCACCCAGAGACCATCAAGACGGGTCGCTACGGCGATTGGCTGGAGAACAACATTGACTGGGCTATCTCGCGCAATCGATATTGGGGCACACCTCTACCTCTCTGGCGCTGTCCCGAAAACCACCTCCATTGCGTAGGTTCGTTGGCAGAACTTTCAGATCTCTCTGGAAAAGATCTCACCGCGACCGATCCGCATCGTCCTTTTGTCGATGACATCGCTTTCGCCTGTCCAGAATGCTCGCAGACCATGACCCGCGTGAGCGAGGTAATCGACTGCTGGTATGACTCCGGTGCAATGCCATTTGCACAGTGGGGCTATCCGCATAAAGAGGGATCAGCGCAAGCGTTAGAGAAGGCCTACCCTGCAGATTTCATCTGCGAGGCGATTGATCAAACCCGTGGATGGTTCTACACATTGATGACGATCGGCACTTTGGTCTTCGATGAATCGTCATACAAAACCGTTCTCTGCTTGGGCCATATCCTCGATAAAGATGGTCGCAAGATGAGCAAGCATCTAGGCAATGTCTTGCAGCCAATTCCTTTGATGGATCAACACGGAGCAGATGCTGTGCGCTGGTACATGCTTGCTGCAGGTTCACCATGGAGCGCAAGGCGCGTGGGACACGATGCCCTCTCCGATGTTGTTAGAAAGACGCTGCTGACCTATTGGAACACCGTCTCCTTCTTTAGCCTTTATGCACATGCTGCAAATTTTGAAATCTCATTGGATGCGCCTGCCTCCACCGTCACGATGGATCGCTGGATCGTCTCCGAACTCAACACTCTCATCTCACAGGTCGATGCGGCTTTCACTGCATTTGATTCTCAAGAGGTCGGCCGACTTCTGGCAACATTTATCGATGACCTCTCCAATTGGTATGTTCGCAGATCCCGTCGACGCTTCTGGGATGGCGACACCCACGCCTTGCAAACCCTCTTCACCTGCCTCAAGACTTTGACACAACTCATGTCACCCATGGTGCCTTTCATTACCGAACATGTCTGGCAGACCCTGATTAGAGTTGGTGATCCAAGCGCGACTCAATCAGTCCATCTATCTTCATTCCCAGTTGCGCAAGGCTCTGCGATCGATACCGCACTCTCAAACTCCGTTGCACTCTCCCGGCGTTTGGTGGAGCTAGGCCGGGCGGCGCGCGCCGAATCAAAGCTAAAGATTCGCCAACCCCTCGGACGAGCTCTAGTAGCGGCCTCGGGTTGGGCTCAGATGGATCAAGAGATTCGCGAACATATTCAGGATGAACTCAATGTTCTGCGCATTGATCTACTCTCTGAAGAGAGCGAAGGCCTCGTCAGCATCTCTCTCAAGGCAAATTTCCGCTCCATCGGTGCTCGTTATGGAGCCGATGTGCAGGCGATCGCCGCTGCTATCGCCGCAAGTGATGCAGCGAAACTTGTCACGGAGCTCCGTCGCGACGGTAGTTACACGATTGCATATGGAGATAAGAGCGCAGTACTAACGGCAGATGACTTAGTGATTACCGAAACCCCCAAAGAGGGTTGGTCAGTTGCGAGCCATGCCGGAGAGAGCGTCGCTCTGGACCTGACTCTGACACCAGCTTTGCTACAAGCAGGGCTGGTGCGCGAGGTGATCCGAACAATCCAGGAGCAGCGCAAGAGTTCAGGCTTCGATATTAGCGATCGGATTCATGTCCGTTGGAATTCTTCTGCAGACGTAATGGCTGCCATCAAACACTATGAGGCACAAATCGCCGATGAGGTTCTAGCTATCACTATTACTCAGGACGAGTCACTGACAAACTTTGAAACCGAGATTGGTCTTGCGTTAGCGCTTACTAAGGCCTGATCGAAGTAGCGCCTTAGTGAATTCTGTGTGCGAAAGAAATTAATATCTCAGTAATAAAGAAGATCAGTAAGAATGAGATATCAAGTGCCACGGATCCAAGGCGTAATGGCGGAATGAACCTACGCGCAAAACGAGTTACTGGATCTGTAACTGCGTAGACCAATTCTGCGATGGCAAGAACTATTCCTTGAGGACGCCATCCAGGAGAGAAAGTGCGGACTAAGTCCAGAACTACTCGTGCAAAGAGCGAGAGGATAAATAAATTGAGAACAAAGACGAGTATCGATCCGATAGCGCTCATTGAATGACTCCTACTATAGAGAGATGAAGTCAGCTCTGGTTAAAGAAGCTGGCTTCTGCCGCTGCAGTCTTGTTCTCAGTGCTGACACGAACATTTGCAGGGGTT
>CAIMBV010000202.1 GCA_903839355.1 uncultured Actinomycetes bacterium | reverse complement strand
CTCTATCACTTAAGCGCTGCTCAAGCTCGTGTGCGTGCGACCGAATTGTTAACCCAATTTTCACTTTCAGATGCCGCGCATCGCCCCATTAAAACCTTTTCTGGTGGAATGCGCCGCAGACTTGATCTCGCCGCCTCGCTCATTATTCGCCCCAAGGTTCTCTTCTTAGATGAACCAACGACCGGATTAGATCCCCGCGGTCGCATGGAGATGTGGGGAGTAATCGAAGGTCTAGTTCGTGAAGGAGTCACGCTTCTCCTTACGACGCAATACCTAGAAGAGGCAGATCAATTGGCTGATGACATCGTGGTGATCGACCGCGGAAAAGTAATTGCTCGCGGGACATCGGATCACCTGAAGGATCAAGTCGGTGGCGAGCGCATCGAGATTGTTGTAGCAGATGCAAACCTCGAATCAGCAAAAGAAATCATCGAACGCGTTACACATGGTCAAGCAACAATTGATCATGGTCTTCGTAAAATTTCCGTTCCTGTCCTCGATGGAACCCAATCACTGATCTCAGTAATTCGTGAGTTTGATACCGCCGGTATTCACGCTCTGGATCTAGCTCTCAAGCGACCTTCACTCGATGATGTATTTCTCTCACTTACTGGTCACGTTGCCGAAGCGGATGAAGAAATTGAAACCGGAAAGAAGAAGAGAGGAGCGCGCAAATGAACGGTATAAAAGATGCACTTGTAATCACTAAGCGCCAACTACTTCAGTTGACTCGAGTTCCTGAAGTACTCATTTTTAACACCATCCAACCGGTCATGTTTGTACTTCTCTTTAGATATGTTTTCGGAGGCCTCGGCGCAGGAATCAAGGGCGGCTATGTTCAACTGTTAATGCCAGGAATCTTTGTGCAGACAGTGACCTTTACCCTCGCGGCTACAGCTCAAGGTCTAGCGCAGGATATGGAGAAGGGTCTGATTGATCGCTTTAGATCGCTACCCATCGCGCGATCCGCGCTCGTCGTTGGTAGGACGCTAGGTGATGGCCTGCTCAATATCGTGGTCTTGGTTGTTATGGGAGTAGCGGGATATATCGTCGGATGGCGCCCCACTTCTGGGATATTCCATATCTTCCTGGGCTTTTTGATGCTGCTCTTTTTTGGCTACGCCCTCTCCTGGGCCGGAATCTTTGCTGGGCTCATGTCTAAAGATGCCCGAGTCGTTGCAAACGTCTCGTTCCTCTTTACCTTCCCGCTCACCTTCCTCTCTAACGCATTCGCATCAACAACCTCGATGCCTAAGGCGCTGCAGTACTTCGCAGAGTGGAACCCGGTCTCGACGATGGTTGCGGCAGCTCGCCAACTCTTTGGATTTCACAATGTCTTCGGCGTAACCGCCCATTCATTCCCGAGTGAGCATCCGATCGTGGCATCGCTCTTTTATATGGTCTTGATCATGGCGATCTTTATTCCATTGAGCGTGCACCGCTATAAGAACGCCAATAGTCGCTGATTTAAAGAGCTGGGAAAACCGATTAGGCGTACGGCTTAGCCTCAAGAATCGTTACTACGAAGATCTTCTTGCTGGGGGTTTCGTAATTGACCTGATCTCCAACTTTGGCTCCGAGGATTGCGGAACCGAGTGGGGACTTTTCGGAGTAGACATCCATATCTCCGCTGGCAATTTCGCGAGAGCCTAATAGGAATGTCATTTCATCCCCGGCCATATCGATCTTGACCACCATGCCTAGGCCAACCACTCCGGACTCACTCTCAGGAGGAGTACCGATATGAGCGTTCTCGAGCATGTGCTTGAGTTGGCGGATTCGGCCAACGATCTTGCCTTGCTCTTCGCGGGCGGCGTGGTACCCGCCATTCTCTTTGAGGTCACCCTCTGCCCGGGCAGCCTCAATCTTCTTCACGATATCTGCGAAGCGCGGGCCTTCGAGGTCTTCAAGCTCGGCGCGTAGGCGAGCAGCAGCTTCTTCGGTGAGCCAAGTCTGGTTTGTCATAAGAGGGCGAGTTTATCTCTGGCTATGAGCAATGTTCAATTGATGCCGAGACCGCGGGAGCGCGAGTGGGGATCGAAACCAGGCGGGTGTAGTTGTTGGCACCGGCAGGAATTGTGTCGGTGATTTGGCCGACGATATTTGCCTGGTAGTCGGTTGCGGTCAGGATGCATTGATGTGACTTATCTGCGGTGCGCACATTTACGGCGTACCTCAGCGATACCGATTTGGGGCTGGTGATGCTGAAGGAGATGAGGTCGGATCT
>CAIMBV010000201.1 GCA_903839355.1 uncultured Actinomycetes bacterium | reverse complement strand
GATTTCCTTGAGCATGAAGTGGGGATAACCACCGCGTTCTGCTGCAGATGCATCCCACGAAATTTCATACTCACGTGGTTGCAATACGTTGCCAGCTAGATCAGTTACAACGATCGTTGAGGCAGTGATATCAACGACTTCATCTTGGCCAAGTTCTAGAGCGCGCTTGGTGTGTGAGATGAAGGCGGAGACATCAGAAGCTAAAAAGTTTTCGCCATCACCTACCCCAACAACAAGGGGTGAATTGCGGCGCGCTCCAACAATTCGACCCGGTTCATCGCTATGGATAGCAAGCAATGTAAACGAACCCCGCAATTGGGAACAGACTTCGCGCATCGCGGCGGCAAGGTCTCCGCCGTGGCTCTTTCGTGCATCGCTCAGCAGGTGCACTACTGATTCGGTATCGGTCTCTGATTTGAATACATGTCCGCGTTTTTCTAAAAGTTCGCGCAGCTCGACATAGTTTTCAATGATGCCATTGTGAATTAAAGCTAGCTTTCCATCATTGTCGAGGTGGGGGTGGGCGTTGAGGTCGGTTGGACCTCCGTGAGTCGCCCAACGTGTATGTCCAATTCCTGAATGAGCAACAGGATTATCTTCACCTAAAAGTGATTCTAGATTGGCAAGTTTGCCGGCTTTCTTCTCAACCCAGAGTGGTCCACCTTCAGCAACCACAAGAGCGATACCTGCTGAGTCATATCCGCGGTATTCCAAACGACGCAATCCTTCAAGTACTGGTGAGAGTGCCAAGGCCTTACCGGTATATCCGACAATGCCACACATGGCGAGTACCCCTTTAAATCGTCGTTATGAGAGTTCTGATCTTACTAGGAGAGCCAATTCTTCTGCTATCTGCTTCGCTAAATCTGCGCTCTGCGCCTCTACCATCACGCGAACTAGGCTCTCCGTGCCTGAGGCGCGGACCAAAATTCGACCAGCAGAACCCAACTCTTTCTGTTTTGCCGAAATGGCATCTTGTAACGTGATTGAGGTCGTTAACTTCTCTTTTGCTACACCTTTAACATTTATTAATTCCTGTGGGAATCGTTCCATGATCTGAGCTAGTTCAGCGAGCGGCTTTCCGCTGGATTTAACTGCCTGCATTAAATGAAGCGCTGTTAATAAGCCATCGCCCGTATTTGCATAGTGGCGCATGATGATATGACCAGATTGCTCTCCACCCAAAACAAATCCATCTGCCAACATTTTTTCTAATACGTATCGGTCTCCGACCGCGGTAATTTCAACGTTGATATCAAGGTTCTCCATCGCCTTGAAGAATCCCAAATTGCTCATCACAGTTCCAACTACGGTTTCGTGTGTCAGAAGTCCACGACTTTGCCAGTCGGCGGCCAAGATCGCCATGATGAAATCGCCATCGACAACATTGCCTTTGTGATCAATGGCCAAGCATCGATCGGCATCACCATCATGTGCGATTCCTAAATCAGAACCTGTCTCAAGCACCTTGGCCATAATATTTTCTAGATGGGTTGAGCCACAATTATCGTTGATATTCCAACCATTAGGCTCGTTAGAGATTGCGATTACTTCTGCGCCAGCACGGCTATATGCCTTTGGGGCCACGCGAGATGAAGCGCCATTTGCACAATCAACGACAATCTTTAAGCCTGATAAATTTGTTGTTAGCGAGTTAAGAAGGTGGAAGATATATCGCTCTGCCGCGGAATCATCGTTAATTACACGTCCTACGTTTCGTCCAGT
>CAIMBV010000200.1 GCA_903839355.1 uncultured Actinomycetes bacterium | reverse complement strand
GAATGTGGAATTTGATCGTGTGACTATTTATATGGATCAGAGTTCAAAGTGGCCCCCTCGTATTGATCTACGTCCCAATGGGGAAGTGGATTTCATTCGTGAGCCACACTCTGCACTGACCTTAATAAATGCGGAGTCAATATCGATTAGCAACTCCAAGATTGTCTGGTCCGATGCCACTAAGTCGAGATACAAATCGGCGCTTCAAGTACAAAATGTGAAGAATCTGGTTAAACACAATTTTGAATTTGAAAACCCAGATTTAGCGCAGCTCTCCAGAACTTGAAATGCGATGGGCGTAAAGTCCCGTTTTAGCCTCACTTAGCCTCGATTTTTCACCCCTACAAAATGGGGTAATCTACGCTCGCTGCTTCACAGATAGCCCTGGCGGGTTGCCCGAGCGGCCAATGGGAGGGGACTGTAAATCCCCCGGCTCTGCCTTCGAAGGTTCAAATCCTTCACCCGCCACCATCAAAATGCGCTCTCAGGTACACCCGATAGACTTCCGACCTATTCAATCCTCATTCATCTCTATTCAGCGTTGAATTCTTACTAATAAAAAGGTACTCATGAAGGCATTAGGCCGTTTCGCGTTCCGCAAGAAGTATTACGTCATCGGATTTTGGTTGATCGCCCTATTTGGGATTACCGCGATCTCCCAATCAGTCGGTTCAAATTTCAGCGACTCTTTCTCGCTCCCAGGGACTGATTCGACCAAGGCGCTCGCACTCCTCGGCAAGGCCTTCCCAGCACAAGCTGGCGATACCGAAACCATCGTCTTCCACGTCAAAAGTGGAAGCGTTAATGATCCGGCTGTTAAGAGTGCGATGCAGGCAGTATTTGCCAAAGAGGCACAACTTCCTTCCGTGGGAATCGTTAAATCTCCGTACGATCCACAGAATGCACTCCAAGTGAGCAAGGATCAGCAGACCGCTTACGCGCCGATTGTTTTCCGGATCAATGCTCGCCTCATCAAAAATTCTGAGGTCCAATCACTCGTCAACATTGGTAAAGCGGCTACTACTTCCAACCTAGAGGTTGAATTTGGCGGCCAGGCGGTCGGTCAATTGAATGCGCCAAAGGGAAGTCCTGGTGAGTTCATTGGAATCATCGCCGCTGGAGTAATTCTCTTCATCTCCTTTGGCTCCTTCTTTGCGATGTTGCTTCCTTTGGGAGTTGCACTTTTAGCTCTAGGAACCGCAACCGGCATCGTGACTTTGTTAACTCATGCGATGGGAATTGCCAGCTTTGCTCCAATTCTTGGATCGTTGATTGGTTTGGGAGTGGGCGTGGATTACGCGCTCTTTATCGTCTCGCGCTATCGCCGTGAAATTGCGCAGGGGGTTGACCCCGAAGATGCTGCTGCAAAATCCATCGATACCTCAGGCCGCGCGGTTCTCTTTGCTGGCGCCACTGTATGTATCGCGTTGCTTGGACTCTTTGTGTTGCGTCTTTCATTCCTTAATGGAGTGGCTGTCGCGGCATCGACAACTGTTTTGGTCACCATGGCTGCATCTCTCACCCTACTTCCTGCACTCTTCGGAGTTATGAAGCGCAGAGTTCACTCACGTCGTTCACGCAAGAGCATTGATTCAGGTACCGCAAAAGATCACGAGCAGAGCATCTGGGCAAAGTGGTCTCGCACTGTTGCCAAGGCACCTCGCTCTTTGACTCTTGGGGCTATCGCCGTAATTGTGATTCTGGCTATTCCATTCTTCTCACTTCAACTGGGTTCATCAGATCAGGGTAATAATCCCAAGGGGACTACAACCCGATCGGCATATGACTTGCTTGCGCAGGGATTTGGTCCTGGAACAAATGGGCCACTGCAAGTAATCGCTGCACTCAGGACGCCTGCAGATAAAGTTGCACTTCAAAAGGTGGCAACTGTGCTTGCCTCTACTCCTGGAATCGTTGAAGTCAGCCCAGTTATTACATCTGCCGATGGAAGTGTGGGATTGCTTCAAGTAATTCCGACCACAGGGCCACAAAATATTAAGACGAGCCAACTCATCAAGAGACTCCGTAATTCTGTGATTCCGCAAGCACTAGCGGGTAGCACGACGAAAATTTATGTCGGTGGATTGACTGCCATCTTTGATGATTTTGCAACCGTTATTGGCGGCAAGCTTCCGCTCTTCATCGGAGTGATCATCCTGCTTGGCTGTCTGCTGCTTTTGCTGGCCTTCCGCAGTTTGGTCATCCCACTAACCGCAGGAATCATGAATCTCTTTGCGGCAGGAGCCTCCTTTGGAATCGTCGTTGCGATGTTCCAATGGGGTTGGGGTCAGAAGCTTCTTAACATTGGATCCGGTCCGATTGAAGCATTCTTACCTGTAATCATGCTGGCTATCCTCTTCGGGCTATCCATGGACTACCAAGTCTTCTTGGTTAGCCGTATGCATGAAGAATGGGTACACACGAAAGAGAATGGTAAGGCTGTAATAGTTGGTCAGACCGAGACTGGTCGAATCATCACCTCGGCAGCGCTCATCATGATTACCGTCTTCTCATCATTCGTCTTTGGCGGCGAAAAAGTCATTAAAGAATTTGGAATTGGTCTAGCCTCGGCGGTATTCATCGACGCTTTTGTATTACGGACCATTTTAGTTCCGGCACTCATGCACTTATTTGGTAAATCCAATTGGTGGATTCCAAAGTGGTTGGATAAGAGTCTGCCTCATCTATCAGTGGAGCCAGCCGAAGTTGAAGTAAGCGCTTAATTTACTTCTATAAATTTTGATTTATTAGGCGCTAGATAACTTACCCAGAATTAGGGAGAGTTATTTAGCGTCTGCTCAATAATTTTTCTATACCTTTCGAACTTCCAAATTTCCTGCTTCATCCATGCAAAATAACCCAAAGGTAAAGAAATCCCACATGCGTAAAATAATG
>CAIMBV010000199.1 GCA_903839355.1 uncultured Actinomycetes bacterium | reverse complement strand
CCCCAAAACCCCAAAACCCCTTTCAAAATGGAGTTAATAAAGTTAGCTTTATAATTGAATAATAAAATTTATAGCGAGGGATGTTGAACGAGGGCTAAGAGATCCTCGAGGGCCGCTATCGCATAGTGAAGCGACTCGGCAGCGGCGCCTTCGGAGAGATATTCAAAGGTAAGTACCAAAACCTAACTTATTCGATATTATACGATTTTTGAAAAAATGGTATATAACCTTCGATAATTATAGTGGAGAAGATAAGGACGGGCGAGTTCTTTGCCGCGAAGATTGTAAGTTGTCCCTATCCCCTAGACAAGGCCTGACTCATTTGCTCTAATAGGAGAAAGCAACGAAGCACCAAAAGCACGTGATGCTTTTCTGGGAGAGCAAGCTCATCCACAAATTGCGAGGCAAGAGTAAGTGCACTTTCATAAACAGCCAAAATCGTTCTATCTTATTAACTTACATCTTTGCGGTTTAGCAAGTGTGCCAGGCCTCTATTATGTGGGCACAGACACCTCCTAAGGGGAGGGGAAGCACTTCCACGTCATGGTGATGGACCTGCTGGGCGCGAGTCTGGAAGATTTGTTCCAAGCCTGCAGAAGGCAATTCGATCTAAAGACGGTCCTGATGGTTGGCATTCAAATGATCAAGCGCATTGAGAAAGTGCACGAGGAGCGGATTATCCACAGAGACATCAAACCCGATAACTTCCTCATTGGAGGCAGCGAGACAACCAAGGACAGCGTCTTCGTCATCGACTTCGGGCTTGCGAAGTGCTTCAAAAACTCAGACGGCCAGCACATACCCTACCGCGATGGCAAGAATCTTACAGGCACTGCCCGTTACGCCTATATTAACACCCACAAAGGGATCGGTAAGTACTGAATCTTCATATATGTGGTGTAGAGCAGTCAAGAAGAGATGATCTGGAGACCATCGGACACGTGCTCCTTTACTTCCTGAGGGGCAGCCTGCCGTGGCAGGGTCTCCCGGGTCGCAACAAGGACGATAAGTACAACAACATCAAGAAAAAGAAGATGGAAACTTCGCTTGAGGAACTCTGCAAGGGGTATCCTTCTGAGTTCAAGGAGTTCATGGAGTACTGCCGCAAACTAGGCTTTGAGGAGGACCCCGACTATAGGTACATCATTGGGCTCTTCGAAAAGTGCCTGGCTCGACACCAGCTCGATGCCAAGGTGCTCGACTACACTTGGAAGCAGAATCGGCTCACAAAAGACAAGGAGGCTCTTAAGAATAGCGTCCTCAACGTGATTAAGAAGAAGCCAAAAGTGTTGGGAGAAAAAGGAGACAACCCTGCGGAAGACATAGTCCCTATGCCTACTGCAGCTCCCATCTAGAATGGCGAGGCACTCAAGGCCATGCAGACAATCGGTGCCAAGAAAGAAGAGATGAAAACGATGGTCTTGGCCGGCACCGGTATCATGAACAGCAGTGCCTCACCATCTGCCGTCGCAAACCAAGCCGCGGCTAACGGCCAACAGTCTAAGCCCGGGGCCGCTAACGGCTACTACGGCGCCGGCCCTCAGGGCGGGGCTGGAGCTTATGACTCGAGCAAGCAGCCGGCGGGAACGGGCGTCGTTGGGCAGTTCGGAACGACGACAGCGCTGGGGATCTCGCCTGTGAAGGTAGGCGGGGTGGACCACACCCAGCAGCAACTCAACTCTCAGAACAAGCGAGGAAGCGAGTTCAAAAAGTCTGCGCAGCACATTCTCAACAGATGAACAGAAAACGAAGAGAGCACGTTGGTAGGGGCTTGATTGCGTGCGTATCGGGGTCAGAGCTCGCAAAGGAAGACACACTCACTCGAAAGTACGTAAACTGTCCTATTCAGTCGCTTGGAGACCCCTCAGGCGACGTTTTCTCATTTAATAGCTGAAAAAGACTGATACATAGCAAAACCAACCTATCATATATTTGAGAACTTGTTATTTATAGTCAATGACGCCCTACTGACATGCCTATCTGCGTGCGATGTCTTGGCTATGCACAACAAGTCTAAGGATAGAGTGAGTGATTCTTCATATAATTCTATTAAACAAGATCCTCTCCATTTTAAATTATATCTCCTCTGTTTGATGACTCAAGGGGTTTTGGGGTTTTGGGG
>CAIMBV010000198.1 GCA_903839355.1 uncultured Actinomycetes bacterium | reverse complement strand
GCGGCCACCTTGTTGTTCGGCCTTGATGAGATCCATCTTGTCCTGAGGTTTTGCCTCGGCCAAGAAATCATCAACCCCGGCTTCACGAGCAATTGCTTCTGCAGTTAACTTGTTATCTCCAGTGATCATCACTGTGCGAATGCCCATCTTGCGTAGCTCATCGAAGCGCTCTTTCATACCAGGTTTCACAACATCTTTAAGGTGAATGACGCCTAATACCTTCTTTGCTCCTTTAGCTGAGTAAGCGACGACAAGGGGAGTGCCACCCGTTCTTGCAATGGCATCGACCTTCTCTTGAAGTTCAACTCCCGATGCAGAATTCTCACCGACCCAGGCCAAGACGGAGGATCCAGCACCTTTACGATATTCGGTAACCGATCCGTCAGCGGCAGTGATATCTGCTCCACTCATACGAGTCTCTGCAGTAAATGGGACGAAGGTTGCGCCATCTAACTCGTTCTCCCAATCGGATGATGCATGTCCATTTGTCTGGGAGAGTGTGATGATTGATTTTCCTTCAGGGGTCTCATCAGCGCTGCTTGAAAGATAGGCGCTATGAATGAGCTCGGTGATGTTCACGCCAGATAATGGAATGAACTCAACGGCTTGGCGATTTCCGTAGGTGATGGTTCCTGTCTTATCAAGCAGGAGGGTGTTGACATCGCCCGCTGCTTCAACGGCGCGACCAGACATAGCCAAGATATTGCGTTGTACCAGACGATCCATGCCTGCAATACCGATCGCCGAGAGCAAAGCGCCAATAGTCGTTGGAATCAAACAGACGAGAAGTGAAACGAGCACGACAATTGTTTGTTGCGCATGGCTAAAGATGGCGAGCGGTTGCAACGTAACAACGGCCAACATGAAGATGATGGTCAAACTTGCGAGCAGAATGTTGAGCGCGATCTCGTTAGGGGTCTTTTGACGGGATGCACCCTCAACGAGTGCGATCATGCGATCTATGAAAGTTTCACCAGGTCTGGCGGTGATACGCACAACGATTCGATCAGAGAGGACTCGCGTTCCACCAGTAACAGAGGAACGATCTCCACCTGCTTCACGGATGACAGGAGCGGACTCACCGGTTATTGCCGATTCATCAACGCTGGCTATTCCTTCGATGATCTCGCCATCGCTTGGGATCAAGTCTCCCGCTTCGCAAACAACTATTGAACCAAGAGTCAATTGGCTAGATGCCACAATGCTCTCTGTTCCATCATCGGCGAGAAGTCTTGCCATGGAACTCGTGCGAGTTTTGCGCAAAGTGTCTGCCTGAGCTTTTCCGCGACCTTCTGCGATTGCTTCAGCGAGGTTTGCAAAGATCACCGTTCCCCAGAGCCAGGCCACGATCCACCAGGTAAATACATTGGAGTGTTGGATGGCAAGAACCGATGTGAAAACGGCGCCAATTTCAACGACGAACATCACAGGATTCTTAGACATGGTGCGCGGATCGAGCTTGCGCACCGCAGCAGGCATCTCGGTGTAGAGCTGACGTGGATCAAGAATTGTCATCGAAGTCCCTCTGCTAGTGGTCCTAGTG
>CAIMBV010000197.1 GCA_903839355.1 uncultured Actinomycetes bacterium | reverse complement strand
GCAAGCGCCTGTCCATCGCCCAATGCCTGAGCCATCAAAAGAGTATGGAAAGAGAAGTTCTGATGGGGGATCGCAAGATCCCTTTGATTCTCTCCTGTGATCTGCAGAAAGGCGCCGTTGTGTTGCCCGCCTTTATGAAATTGCCCAGTCGAGTGCAAGAAACGTGGACCCCAACCGAAAGTTGTTCCCTTGCCGCTCTTGGAAGCGATCACCTCACGCAGACCAGGAGCGCTCTCATCAATACCCCGCGATAGGTAGGCCATGATTGCGATGTAATGGCTATCTATTTTTAAGAAATCCTTGAGTTGGCCTTCCAGCGACTGCGCGGTTGAAGAACTGTAAATAGAGAGCACTTCATTAGAAAACGATGGCTTGTATTGGGGAACCTTTCCATCGTTCCAGGTAGAAAGGAGAGCTCCAGTTCGTTCTTTCGCCTCAGTGACATTTGGTTGATTGAAGGGATCAACCTGCAAGCTGTAGCCAAGCAGGGCGGTCACCCACTCCCACAAAATAAATTGCTCTCCAAGAGATCCCGACACAACCAAATCTCCTTGGGATGCGCTATCAAAACCAATCTTTAAACCAGCTCCAGCGATTGGAGCGCTACCTGATTCGATCGCAATCGGAAGGCGGCCGGTTTGGTTCTTTCCAGTTGACTCTGCAATGAGTTGCTCAATCCAGTCAGATATACCTGGCAACTCTGAACCAGAGTCGAAGAAGGCGACATCTTGCTCGCCCTTATCAAAGATGGTCGCTGCGATTTCCACAACCGTTGAATTCTCCGAGGTAAATGTGGCAGCAGCGGCAGCGGCATCGTCCAAAAGAATCGAGACATCAACCCCAATAAGGGATGCTGGGACTAAGCCAAAGGCAGAGAGGGCGCTATAGCGGCCACCAACATTTGGGTCCGCGTTAATAACTCGCAATCCATCTGCGCGTGCCGACTTATCTAAAGGCGAACCAGGATCGGTAACGATTACAAAATGATCGGCCGGATTAAGTCCTGCATCTTGGTAGACCTTGGTGAAGAAGGCCTTGTGTGAAGCTGTTTCAATAGTGGAGCCCGACTTGGATCCAACCACAACGAGGCTATGTGCCAAGTCAGCTGGGATCGCTGCCTTGATTTGATCGGGATCTGTCGTATCGAGAACTGTAAGTGATTTCTTGAATGTCTTGGCGATCACTTCTGGGGCGAGGGAGGATCCGCCCATGCCTGCTAAAACGATCGTAGAAATTTCACGGGTGCGTGCCCACGCTGTTAGGGCATCTAACTCGGGAAGAAGCGCTCTGGAACTCGTTGGCAGATCTATCCAGTTAAGGCGGATAGCTGCCTCGGCCTCGGCTTCTGGACCCCACAAGGTGTGATCTTTAGCCGCAAGTCGAGAAAGAATTGCGTTGAGCGAACTCTTGGTTGCATTGGTAGCAACTGATAACGCTGAACCGGATACAGAGACCATTTATGACACCGCACTTACATTGTCTAGTAGTTCTTGCCAGGCATCGGCAAATTTCTTAACTCCATCTTTCTCCAAGAAGGCCACAACATCCGCAAAATCTATCCCCGCCGCGGCAAGTGCCCCGAAGTGCTCGTGCGCACTTGGAATTGCTGAAGTGATGGTGTCACCTCGGACGACGCCGTGAGCACGAACTTCATTCAACGTTGCTTCAGGCATCGTATTAACGCAATGCGGAGCTACTAGCTCAACGACGTAGCGAGTTGAGTCGTAAGCCTTGTCTTTTACGCCCGTAGAAGCCCATAGTGGACGCTGCTGATTAGCGCCTTTCGCTTCCAGCGCTGCCCAACGAGGGGAAGCAATAAACTCGAGGTAGGCCTCATAAGCAAGCACCGCGTTTGCAATTGCCGATTTGCCTCGTAGAGGAGAGCTTGGCGCAATTGCGTCAAGGCGCTTATCGATCTCGGTATCGATTCGTGAAACGAAGAATGATGCAACAGAGTGGATCTCATTTATGGGCAAGCCTGATGCGAGTCGATCTTCAAGACCTGATAAGTAGGCATCCATCACCTTCTCGTACCGTTCCACCGAGAAGATCAGAGTCACATTGATGCTGATTCCTGAGGCAGTTAACTCTCTGATCGCCGGTAGGCCTTCAAGAGTCGCAGGAACTTTGACGAGCAAATTTGGACGATTGATGAGCGACCATAGGGACTTGCCCTGTTCTACAGTAGGCGCTGTCTCGTGCGCGAGGAAGGGATCTACCTCGATGCTCACTCGACCATCTATATGGCCCGAGGCTTCGTAGGTAGATGTGAAGAGATCACACGCTGCAGTTACATCTGAGGTAGTGAGTTCTGTGATGATCGCTGCGGTATCAGCACCCTCGGCCTTCAGTGCTAAGACATCATCCTTATAGAGCGCCGAACCCTTGATAGCTGCCGAGAAGATGCTGGGGTTTGTAGTAACTCCGACAACGTTGGATGTTTTAATGAGTTCCGCCAAACTGCCACTTTGAAGTCGATCGCGCGAGAGATCATCAAGCCAGATTGATACGCCCGCTGCACTTACATCTTGCAGATTTGATGACATTACTTGCCCGCCTTCGCTAATGAACTTTTGGCCGCACTTACTACTGCTTCTGGGGTGAAGCCGAACTCTTTGAAGAGAACTCCAGCGGCGGCAGATGCACCAAAGTGGTTGAGTCCAATTGATACTCCTGCATCACCAACATATTCGCGCCATCCAGCAGTTACTCCTGCTTCAATACTTACGCGTGCCTTCACCGACGATGGAAGTACTAGCTCTTTGTATTCCGCGTCGGTCTCTTCAAACCATTCTAGACATGGAGCGCTAACAACTCTGGCGTAAATTCCTTCCGCTGCGAGAATTGCTTGGGCTGTGATCGCGAGAGCAACTTCAGATCCGGTGGCGATAAGAATTACATCGAGAGAGCCGGTGGCTTCACTCACCACGTATGCTCCTTGAGCAACGCCCTCCGCACTGGCAAACACTGTGCGATCGATGACCGGAAGGTTCTGTCGTGAAAGCGCGAAGCCTGCTGGTTTAGCGCGAGTGATTACTTCACGCCAAGCGATGGAGGTCTCGTTTGCATCGGCAGGTCGAACAACTGCCAGATTTGGAATTAATCGAAGGGAAGCAACATGCTCAACCGGTTGATGGGTAGGCCCATCTTCGCCAAGTCCAATTGAATCGTGGGTCCATACAAATGTCACAGGTAGATTCATAAGTGCAGCTAGGCGCACTGAACCACGCATGTAATCACTGAATACTAAGAACGTTCCGCCAAAAGGTTTTGTAAGACCGTGGAGCGCTATTCCGTTGAGAATTCCACCCATGGCGTGTTCGCGAATGCCGAAGTGAATCAAACGACCGTATGGATCTGAACCTTCCATCTTGCTACTAGCAGGCAAGAAAGATTTGCTTCCTTCAATAGTCGTGTTGTTACTTCCAGCTAGGTCAGCAGACCCACCCCAGAATTCAGGAAGTACAGATGCAATGGCGGTGATAACTTTTCCTGATGCAGCGCGAGTAGCAACATCCTTACCTGCAGGAAACACTGGAAGTACGCTCTGCCAATTTTCGGGAAGTGACTTGCTGCGTAAACGCTCAAGCAGTTCGGCGCGCTCTGGGTGCGCGCTCTTCCATGAATTGAAATCTTGATCCCATGCCGCATGAGCAACTTGTCCTCGCTCTATTACTTTGCGCGCATGTGCGAGTACATCATCAGGAACGATGAAACTCTGCTCTGGATCGAGGCCCAAAAGTACCTTGGTCGCTGCGATCTCGTCGGCGCCGAGTGCAGATCCATGTGACTCGGAGGTACCACGCGCATGTGGAGCTGGCCATGCGATGGTGCTGTGCATTCTGATAAAAGTCGGACGATCTGTAATTGATTCTGCCTCAATCATCGCCTGCTCTAGGGCTTCGCGATCTACATTTCCATCTGCCATAGCGTTCACAACGATGACATGCCAACCGTAAGCACGATATCGCGCTGCTACATCTTCAGTGAATGCAACGTGGGTATCGCCCTCAATAGAGATGCGGTTATCATCGTAAATCATCTTGAGATTTCCAAGAGCCTGAGTGCCGGCTAATGATGAGGCCTCACCACTTATACCCTCTTCTAAATCTCCATCGGAGCAGATAACCCAGATGTTGTGATCAAAAAGTGAGGTTTCTGAATCTGGATCTAGCAGACCTTTTTCAAAACGCGCTGCCATCGCCATTCCAACTGCATTAGATACACCTGCACCGAGTGGACCCGTGGTTGTTTCGACACCATTGGTATGACCATATTCTGGGTGCCCAGGAGTCAACGAGTTGTGAGTTCTAAAAGACTTTAGGTCGTCGAGTGTGAGGCCGTACCCCGAGAGGAAGAGCTGAATATAAAGAGTAAGTGAGGAGTGGCCACACGAAAGGACAAAGCGGTCGCGCCCAAGCCAGGCAGAGTCAGTTGGGTCATGCTTCAAGAAACGTTGGAAGAGCGTGTACGCAACTGGAGCAAGCGCCATTGCAGTACCAGGATGACCATTGCCAACCTTCTGCACGCTATCCATTGCTAAAGCTCGTGCAATTACTACTGCCTTGTCGTCTTCCTGACTCCAGGTTGCTCTCTGCATGGCCTTCTATCTCCTATTTTCTATTTACTTCTTCTTTTATCTACCATTGTTTCGTCAGGAACGACATTGTTCATGAATAACTACATTAAATTCTGGCTAACTACTGACGACTAAATGCATTCGCTTTGAAGCCAATATTCCAAATAGTCAGCCAAATGAGACCGACACCTAATAACTGTAAGGCAACAAGTACCTCTGGAAGGTGGGTGAAATATTGGATGTAGCCAATAACGCCTTGCCCCAGGCACAACGCTAAGAATAGAAGGACTTTCTTGCCGATGAAGGATCGAACTTCAAGGGGCTCAGAGACCTTGATAACAAGATAGAGCGCAATAGTGAGTCCAATAAGTGCGATCACTGCGTCGGCATGAATCCAGGAGATGAGTCGGGGATCAATGTGGTAGCGCTTGGCTTGTGCATCTCCGGCATGTGGGCCGCTGCCAGTTACGACGGTTCCAATCGAAATTACCACAACGCTAAGCACGGTGACGGCTCGTATGAGCAGTCTGGTCGTGGGCAAAACGGTGGTTCTCGCCTTGGCAAAGATTCGTTCGCGAAGTGAGAGGGTGGTCGGAATCAAAATAATAGAGAGCAGGAAGTGGGAGGAGACCGCAAAGGGATTTAGCTTTGTAAGGACGGTTATCCCGCCTAGGACAATCTGCGCGACAATTCCAACGATTTGAGTCAGAGCCAAAATCCGGATCAGTTTCCAGTCACTGCGCCCCTTGCCCCATCTAAAGGCTCCAAGAACCGCGGCAAGGATGGTGATAACAAGCACCACAGTTAAAAGGCGATTTCCAAACTCAATCCAGGAGTGGAGCGCACCTTGGGCTTGGTGCTTAACGGGGGCAATTGACCCAGAAACACATTGTGGCCATGTGGGGCATCCAAGACCAGATCCGGTTAGGCGTACAGCTCCGCCGGTGAGGATAAGCCCCACCTGGAGGACGACAAGCGCCGTGTAGATCAGGCTGACCAAGTTCACCCACCTAGCCTATTGCCTATCTTGGGCTCCACTGAGGTGACCTGAATCTCCAACCCAAGAAAGCCCTCGATTGGCGCAAATAAGGGAATTACGCAACACTATTGTTGTGAAAAAGAGCGAGGATAAGACCAGAGATCTGGTTGCTCGCACCATTCTAGAAAATGGACCGCAGAGCGCTCTCGATCTGGCGGCCCGCCTCAATTTAACTCCGGCAGGCATCAGGCGCCACTTAGATCGCCTCATTGAATCAGGACTACTCGAAGCTCGGGAGCCACATCGGGCGTCAAGCGTCTCGCGCGGGCGCGGACGGCCGTCCAAGGTATTTGTAATTACCGACCTGGGGCGCGAAAAGTTTGAGCATTCATATGACGATCTTGCCCTATCTGCTTTGCGCTTTATGGAAAATCTTTCGGAGCGCGATCTCGTTTCAGAGTTTGCGGCTAATCGCGCGAATGACATTGAACGCCGCGTTGCTCATGCAGTAAAGGGTGCCAATTCGCAGTCCAAGAAAATTGCAGCGCTCACCGAATTTCTAGCAAGTGAGGGTTATGCCGCTGATAGCAAGGCATCTGCCGCGGGTACCCAACTCTGCCAGCACCATTGTCCGATTGCTCATGTTGCTTCGGAATTTGAGCAGCTCTGCGAAGCTGAGACAGAAGCATTCTCTCGTGTACTTGGAACCCATGTGCAACGTTTGGCCACTATTGCGCTTGGCGATGGAGTCTGCACCACCTTTATTCCAAATGTTTCGGCAACGGCAATTTCAGCAACAGCAATTTCAACAGCAAGCACCACACAGACCAAAAAGGGAGCACATGCATGAGTGACACAACCCTCCATCCAGAACTCGATGGAATAGGTACATACGAATATGGCTGGTCTGATTCAGATGTAGCAGGCACAAATGTTAAGCGCGGTCTTGATGAGGAAGTGGTACGAGATATCTCCTCCAAGAAGTCTGAACCTCAGTGGATGCTTGATCTGCGACTCAAGGGGTTATCGCTCTTCGAGAAGAAGCCGATGCCTTCATGGGGATCGGATCTCTCTGGCATCTTCTTTGACACGATCAAGTACTTCGTTCGCTCAACTGAGAAGCAGGCGACATCGTGGGAAGACCTCCCAGCAGATATTCGCAATACCTACGACAGACTTGGTATTCCAGATGCCGAGAAGAATCGCCTCGTTGCAGGCGTTGCAGCACAGTATGAGTCTGAAGTTGTCTACCATTCGATTCGTGAAGATCTCGAGAAGCTTGGAGTAATTTTCGTCGATACAGACACTGG
>CAIMBV010000196.1 GCA_903839355.1 uncultured Actinomycetes bacterium | reverse complement strand
TTTGCTGGAGGGCTGCAGATTTTCGTCGAACCACAATTGCTCAACACCAGCATTTATGCCGGCATCGCAAACCAGTGGTCATTCGACCAGTTGAGCTATTCACTGGCCTTCCAAAACGGAAACTTTGGTGAAGCTTCTGCTCTCTCGCTCATGCTTCTAGTTCCAAGTTTGATTGGCGCACTTCTCGTAATTTATAAGACAGACATGTTTGAAGATGTCACACTAAAAAGTCCTAAGAAATTGGCAAAGGAAGCACGTAAGCGTGAGGCGGCTAGAGCATGAGCATTAATCTAAAAGGGAAAGAATCCACGCCTGCCACAAAGCGTGTTAAGAAGCGCCGCAAAGTAGGAATCGGTCATTATGCGGTAAATGTTTGGTTGATTTTTTGGGCCGTAATCAGCGTTATCCCGATGCTTTGGCTCATTCTCGCGCCCTCAAAGAGCGATAGAAATCTCTCCTACAAGAATCCGCTTTCATTTGGCCATATTTCAGGATATTGGCATGCGTGGAAAAATTTGCAGGATTTTAACAGCGGCGTACTCGCCCGTTGGGTCTTTAACTCGATTACATATAACCTGGCTATTGTTCTTATTGCCAGCTTGACCGCGTCCCTCGCAGGCTTTGTAATTACGGCCTCAAAAATCCGCTTCAAGAAAGCATTCTTGATTTCGACGCTGATTATGATGCTCGTGCCACCAGTTGCCTTGGTTATTCCACTCTTTATCGAGATGAACAAGGCCAATTTGATTGATAATCCTTGGTCCGTAATCTTGATCTCATCGCTCTACCCATTCGGGGCATTTCTCTCTTACATCTATTACTCCAACACGATTCCACCGGAAATTTATGAATCTGCACGGCTCGACGGTTGCAGCGATATTCGACTGTATACGAAGATTGCATTCCCTCTTAGTTATCCGCTTCTCGCCCTACTTGCATTCTTTGCCTTCGTTGGCAACTGGGGTAACTACTTCATGCCGTACATCATGCTTCCATCACCCGAGCATTACACGCTCCCAGTGGGACTTGGAGCGCTGTTCTTCTCCACGCCAGCAATCAATCCAGGTAACGGTGCTACATCTGTCCCGATTCTTAAACCAGAAATCGCTCTCGCAGGTATTCTGATCGCGGTGCCGGTGATGATCGTATTTTTGATCTCTCAGAAGCGACTTATTCGCGGAATGCTTTCTGGATCTATAAAAGAGTAATTATTTCCGAGAGCGGTTATACGAAAGGTTCATCATGGAACGCTTGGTCTTTCCCTTCTCCGAGGGAAATCGCAGTATGGGCGAACTCCTTGGGGGCAAAGGTGCAAACCTTTCGGAGATGATCTCGCTGGGAATTCCGGTTCCCGATGGATTCACCATAACTACTGCGGCCTGCCGAGATTTTCTTGAACGTAAGAGCCTCTCGCCTCAACTCGAGTCCGATATTGAATTCGCTGTCGCCAAGCTAGAGAACCGCACTGGTCGTCGCTTTGGTGACCTGAAGAACCCACTCTTGGTATCTGTGCGCTCGGGCGCAAAGTTCTCTATGCCGGGCATGATGGAGACGGTGCTCAACGTTGGAATTAATCCCGATGTAGCCGCGGCCCTTGCAATTAAGTCCAAAGATCCTAAATTTGCTTGGGATTCATTTCGTCGCTTCGTGGAGATGTATGGCCGCATAGTCTGCGGAGTTTCTAGTTCTCAC
>CAIMBV010000195.1 GCA_903839355.1 uncultured Actinomycetes bacterium | reverse complement strand
GTTCACGGCGGGTGGCAGGGTTCGCTCGATGAGTCGCAATTTCTCTGGTTAAAGCGAGTTTTAAGCGATGTAGTTCCACAGTATTTTGTATTGCTCTCGCACCATCCGCTGCACACTCTCTATAACGACTACACCCCGCTCAATATGGATCGTCGGGTGTGTGTGGAGGAGTTAACTCAGGAACTGCTTAAACATGATCGAATCATTGCCTGGCTCGCAGGTCACAACCACGAGAACGAGATTCGCTTTGTAGGAGATCATGACGGTTTTGGTTTCTGGCACATCATGACAAGCTCTTTAATTGATTGGCCACAACAAGGTCGACTCGTCGAGTTCTTTGAGGATGAGACACATGTTGTTATCGCCACAACAAACTTTGATCACCAGAGTCCCATCGTTTTAGAGGAATCGATCTCCAACCTGCAGAGTCCAGTAAATCTTGCTGGTCTCTCACGTATTCTCGCCGCTAATGATTGGCAGAGAGACGAGGAGAGAGATTTTCTCTTGAAGCTATGGCTGGCACGGAGAGTGACCGAAATAGATTCCTATGGTTGAAGAAGAGTCGAAGGAGAGTCGGATGAGCAAGGTTTACCAAGAGATTGAAACTATCTTTACCACTGGAATCGCCGAAGAGTATTTAGGTGAAGATGTAAAACTTGTTGAGCACATGTTGCAATGTGGTGATTTAGCGCGAGAGGCAGGTGCTCCAGATTATTTAGTTGTCGCCTCACTCCTTCACGACATCGGTCATCTCCTTGTAGATGATGCTCCGGGGGCTCAAGATTCTGGAATTGATATGCATCATGATGTTGTCGGGGCACAATGGATTGAAGCTCGCTTTCCTGCCACAGTGAGTGAACCAGTGAGGTTGCATGTTGCTGCGAAGCGATATTTAGTGACAACCAACCATGATTATCTTTCTAAACTCTCGCACGCCAGTGTCCAGACGCTCTATATGCAGGGTGGGCCGTTAAATCAAGAAGAAGTGATTGACTTCATATCGAGAGAAGGTGCAGAGGACGCAGTGAGAGTTCGACTGTGGGATGACCTCGCAAAAATACGCGACAAGCAGACCTCTTCACTTGCAGATTTCAAGAGCGCGATCGACTCGCTAGCAATCGACCGCTGAAACCAGTCGAGATACGAAGCAAGATAACAAAGTGGTTACGCAAGGTGCCTTCAATATCAGCTCCTCTGGTACTAGACTCTTAAATATGGAAGTAAGTGTTTACGGTTCAGTCGACGCCGCTCCCGTTTATGGTGACCCAGCCCTGCAAGGGTCCACGCTGCCACGCGTAATCGTGGTCTACTCCGATGATCAGACGGTCCGTGCCGCTGTGAACGCTGCTTTGGGCAAGAAGCTCCCTGGTGAAGATCGGGAACATAAAGTGGTGGACTTTGCTACCGCCGACGCCCTCCGCCAGTACTTGGGGGATAAGAAGAAGGTTGACCTCTTTATTCTCGATGGCGAAGCGGTCCCCGAGGGGGGTATGGGCCTTGCCCATGGCCTAAAAGATGAAATCGTAGATTGCCCGCCGATAATGGTCATCATCCAACGGGCTCAAGATAGCTGGCTCGCCAAATGGTCAGGTGCCGATGCCGTCACCTCCCATCCAATTGACCCATTTACCCTGGGTTCTAAGGTCGCAGAGCTCCTCCACTAAAGCATGTTTACCCCTTATCTGCGCGGGTGTGACTGTCGCCACAGCTCCTATTCTTACGACCTGAGCCGTCGTATGCTCACAGCATGAATCCTTACGTCCCGATTCTTGCCATCGGCGGGATTGGCTTCGGATTCGCCGCTTTCTCAGTCGCAACGGCGGCTATTACCGGTCCAAAGCGCGCAAATCGCTCCAAAGCGCAGGCCTATGAGTGTGGAATCCAACCATCTCCGGTTGCGGCAGGTGGCGGTCGCTTCCCAGTGAAATACTTCCTCACTGCAATGCTCTTTATTGTCTTTGATATCGAAATTGTCTTCTTATATCCATGGGCCGTCTCCTTTAATCAACTCGGACTCTTTGGTCTTGTTGAAATGGTTATCTTCATACTTACAGTCTTTGTCGCATATGCATATGTGTGGCGACGCGGCGGATTGGAATGGGATTAACCATGGGTCTGGAAGAACAGTTACCAGCGGGAATTGCGCTATCAACAGTCGAAGGTTTGGCTGGTTATATGCGCAAGAGTTCTCTCTGGCCGGTCACATTCGGATTGGCATGCTGCGCTATCGAGATGATGGCAGCGGGTGGTGGTCGTTATGACCTAGCTCGTTTTGGAATGGAAGTTTTTAGACCTTCTCCACGTCAAGCAGATTTGATGATCGTTGCTGGTCGCGTCTCACAGAAGATGGCACCTGTTGTTCGCCAAATTTATGATCAAATGCCTGGCCCTAAATGGGTGCTTTCGATGGGCGCTTGCGCCTCATCCGGTGGAATGTTTAACAATTACGCCATCGTGCAGGGTGTAGACCATATTGTTCCGGTAGATATTTATCTTCCAGGTTGTCCACCGCGTCCCGAAATGTTGATGGATGCGATTCTTAAGTTGCACGAGCAGATCAGCAACACCAAGTTGGGCGTTAACCGCGAAGAGATTATTCGCGAAGTTGAAGCAGCTGCGCTCGCTTCAAAGCCAACCTTCCAAATTCAAGGGCTATTGAAGCAATGAGCGAAGATCACGGCGCATTCGGCGTAAAGGGAACTGGAGATACCTCAGGTTTTGGTGGCTTAGTTCGCACATCTCATAGTGCTGATTCAACTCCCCGTCCGTATGGTGGATATTTTGATGAGATTGCAGATGAACTCGAGCGTGCCTATCCACAATTTAGTGAAGATATTGAACGCGTCGTTGTCGATCGAGGCGAACTCACGCTCCATGTAAAAGCAGATCGCCTCTCTCACGTCGCACAAGTTCTGCGTGATAATCCTGCGCTTCGATTCGAGATGTGCATGGGAGTGAATGGCGCTCACTATCCAAACGATAAAGACCGCGAATTACACTGTGTTTACCCGCTCTTATCGCTTACCTTTAATCGCCGCATTCGACTTGAAGTGAGCGTTCCAGATTCACATCCGCACGTTCCATCGCTGGTAGAAATTTGGGCTGGTAACAACTGGCATGAGCGCGAGACCTTTGACATGTTCGGTGTGGTCTTCGATGGCCATCCAGGACTTACACGTATTTTGATGCCCGATGATTGGATTGGTCATCCGCAACGTAAGGATTATCCACTCGGGGGAATTCCAGTTGAGTACAAGGGTGCCACCGTCCCACCACCTTCAGAGCGCAGGTCTTACCAATGACAACACAAGATCCATACGCATCTTCTCGCGAAACCACTGAAGGTCGCGTCTACTCTGTAACAGGAAACGACTGGGACTCTCTCGTTACCGAAATTGGTGCAACAAAAGAGGAGCGCGTTGTTGTAAACATGGGTCCACAACACCCATCAACGCATGGCGTACTGCGTTTGATTCTCGAACTTGAAGGCGAAACCGTCACAGAAGCTCGCGCTGGTATTGGATATCTGCACACCGGCATTGAGAAGAATGCCGAGTACCGCACGTGGACTCAGGGAGTCACATTTGTAACTCGCATGGATTATTTGGCTCCGATCTTCAATGAGACCGCATATTGCCTCGGCGTTGAAAAGCTTCTGGGTGTTACTGACCAGATTCCAGAACGCGCCAGCGTTATTCGCGTTCTAATGATGGAGTTCACGCGCATCTCATCTCACATGGTTGCTTTAGGTACCGGCGCACTTGAACTTGGCGCGCTTACTCCGATGCTCTTTGCCTTCCGTGAACGTGAAAAAGTTTTGGACATCATGGAGATGGTCTCCGGACTTCGCATGAACATGGCCTATGTCCGTCCAGGTGGCGTCTCACAAGATATTCCTGCTGGTGGCATTACCAAGATCCGTGAAACCGTAAAAGAGTTACGTCACAACTTTAAAGACAATGCGAAGATCCTGATCGGTAACACAATCTGGATGAAGCGCACAGTCGGTGTCGGTTACCTCGATCTTCCAGGTTGCATCACATTGGGAATCACAGGTCCTATCCTTCGCGCGACTGGATTGCCCTGGGATCTTCGCAAGTCCGAGCCTTATTGCGGTTACGAGAACTACGATTTTGATGTCATCACAAATGATGGCTGTGACACATACGGTCGCTTCATGATCAAGATGCAAGAGTTGGAGCAATCTCTTCGCATCATCGAGCAATGCTGTGACAAGCTGGACAAGCTTGAGGGAGCCCCTGTAGTTATTGAAGATAAGAAGATTGGCTCACCAGCAGATCTCAAGGTCGGGGCCGATGGAATGGGTAACTCCCAGGAACATATCGCGCACATCATGGGGCAATCCATGGAGGCGCTCATCCATCACTTCAAGATATCAACCGAAGGATTCCGTGTTCCTGCCGGTCAAGTCTATTCAACGGTTGAGTCTCCTCGCGGTGAGACCGGAGTCCACCTCATCTCTGATTGTGGCACCCACCCTTATCGCGTTCACTTCCGCGAACCTTCCTTTAACAATCTGCAATCTTTATCTGCAATGTGCGAGGGCAGCATGATCGCCGATGTCGTTGCAGCAGTTGCTTCAATAGATCCAGTGATGGGTGGGGTTGACCGCTAATGTCCTTTACAACAGATGAGCTCGCCGTGATGGATTCCATCATTGCGCGCTACCCTAAAAGCCGTTCGGCAATCATGCCGCTGTTGCACTACGTGCAATCAATCGATGGCTATGTAACAGCTCGTGGAATTGAAACCATCGCTGAGAAATTAAATCTTGCCACTGCTGAAGTTACCGCTGTCTCCACTTTTTATACTCAATACAAGAGCGAGCCAGTTGGTGAGTACCACGTTGGAATTTGCACAAACACTCTCTGCGCCATCATGGGCGGAGACGCAATCTACGACTCGGTCTGCGATCATCTAGGAATCAAGAAAGATCAGACGACCGCTGATGGAAAAATTTCGCTTGAACGTATTGAGTGCAACGCAGCCTGTGACTATGCACCTGTCGTGATGGTGAACTGGGAGTTCTATGACAACCAGACCCCAGCCTCAGTTAAAGATTTGGTAGATGGCGCACGCAACGGCAATCCACCTGCACCAACACGTGGACCGAATAAGTTGCGTACCTGGAAAGAGAATTCCGCAGTCCTTGCCGGAATCTCCGATGGATTGGCCGACGAAGGTGTGCAAGCAGGGGAAGCATCACTGCTTGGACTTAACATCGCAAAGTCGCAGGGCAGCAAATGAGCACATTAACTCCAGTACTTTCCGCCCACTGGGATGAGTCAGATTCCTTCACCATCGCAGGATATAAGCGCCACGGTGGATATGACGCCCTCGCTAAGGCCCTTAAATCAACCCCCGACGAGATAATTGCCCTCGTTAAAGAGTCTGGCCTACGCGGTCGTGGCGGTGCGGGATTCCCAACAGGAAATAAATGGAGCTTTATTCCACAAGGAGATAACAAAGCTCATTACCTCGTTGTTAACGCCGATGAATCAGAGCCAGGCACTTGTAAAGATATGCCGCTATTGATGGCAAATCCTCACTCACTTATCGAGGGCATCATCATTGGTTCTTATGCAATCCGCGCTAATCACTCCTTCATCTATCTTCGCGGCGAGGTAGTGCATGTCTATCGCAGAGTTCAGAAGGCGATCGAAGATGCCTATGCAGCTGGCCTGCTTGGAAAGAATATTTTGGGAAGCGGATTCGATTTAGAGCTGACCTTGCATGCCGGTGCGGGTGCGTATATCTGCGGTGAAGAGACGGCTCTGCTTGACTCACTCGAAGGTTTCCGTGGTCAACCACGTTTGCGTCCACCATTTCCTGCTATTGCTGGTCTCTATGCCATGCCAACTGTTGTGAACAATGTGGAGTCGATTGCATCTGTTCCATCAATTATCAGTAATGGCGTCGAGTGGTTCCAAGCAATGGGTACCGAGAAGAGCAAGGGATATACCTTGTATTCGCTCTCAGGCCATGTGGCTCATCCAGGACAGTTTGAAGCGCCTTTAGGAATTACATTGCGAGAGCTTTTAGAACTCGCTGGCGGAGTTCGCGCCGGTCACCAACTTAAGTTCTGGACTCCTGGTGGATCATCTACCCCAATGTTTACTGCAGAACATCTTGATGTTCTTCTCGATGACGAAGGCGTATCTGCGGCTGGTTCCATGCTTGGAACTAAAGCTCTACAAATTTTTGATGAGACAACCTGTGTAGTACGTGCCGTGCTCCGTTGGGTGGAGTTCTACAAGCACGAATCCTGTGGCAAGTGCACACCGTGTCGTGAAGGTACCTGGTGGTTGGTACAGATCATGAAAGATCTGGAGGCCGGCAAGGGAACTGAGGCAGATCTGACCAAGTTGCTCGACCTATGCGACAACATTGCAGGACGTTCATTCTGTGCGCTCGCTGATGGAGCAGTTGCACCGATCATCTCCTCACTTAAATATTTCCGCGATGAATATATCCAGCACCTCAATCAAGGTGGATGCCCCTTTGATCCAATTGCTTCGACGCTCTTTGAAACGGCAGGTGCTTAAATGACGCCCGAGCAAGCTGTAACAGCGGTTGAGACCGTTACCGCGGTTATTGATGGAGTAGAAGTTACTGTTCCAAAGGGAACTCTCATCATTCGCGCTGCCGAGCAACTCGGAGTGGAGATCCCTCGATTCTGCGATCATCCCCTGCTCTCTCCAGCTGGCGCTTGCCGCCAATGTTTGGTGGATGTCGAGATCAATGGCCGTGCATTCCCCAAGCCACAAGCTTCCTGCACCATGCCAGTTGAAAATGGAATGGTTGTAAAGACTCAGTTGACCTCACCTGTTGCCGCTAAGGCTCAAGAGGGAATCATGGAGTTCCTTCTTATTAATCACCCTCTTGACTGCCCTGTATGCGACAAAGGTGGTGAGTGCCCACTACAGAATCAGGCGATGTCCGCTGGACGTCCCGAGTCTCGATTTGAAGGAACCAAACGCACATTTGAGAAGCCGATTCATATCTCTTCACAGGTGCTGCTCGATCGTGAGCGTTGCGTGCTTTGTGCTCGCTGCACCCGTTTCTCTAACGAGATCGCCGGTGATCCATTCATTACCTTGAACGAACGTGGAGCGCTGCAACAAGTCGGTATCTACGAGAACGATCCATTTGAGTCTTATTACTCTGGCAACACAGTGCAGATCTGCCCAGTCGGCGCCCTGACCGGCACCTCCTATCGCTTCCGCGCTCGCCCCTTTGACCTAGTCTCGGTTAATTCAGCGTGTGAGCACTGCGCATCTGGTTGTGATCTACGCACAGATATACGTCGCGACAAGACGCTGCGTCGCCTCGCCGGTGATGACCCAGAGGTAAATCAAGAGTGGAACTGCGACAAGGGTCGCTGGGCTTTTAAGTATTTGACCTCGCGTGAGCGCGTCAAGCATCCACTCGTTCGTGGTGCAGATGGCGAACTCCACGAGGCTTCTTGGCCCGAAGCAATTGCAGCAGCGGCTGCAGGTTTAAAGGGAAAGCGTGTTGGAGTTTTGACCGGTGGTCGCCTTACACATGAAGATGCTTATGGCTACTCCAAATTTGCGCGCGTAGCACTTGGCACTAATGACATTGATTTCCGCGCCCGTCCACACTCAGATGAAGAACGTGATTTCCTGGCCGCGGTGGTTACTGATCTCAAGACGACATATGCCGATATCGATAAGGCCGATCAGGTCGTACTCGTCGATTTTGAACCAGAAGAAGAGTCACCGATCGTCTTCTTGCGCATCTATCGCCATGTTCGCAAGCGCGGACTCGCTGTAACATCGAACGCTCCACTTTCAAGTCGTGGCAGCAAGAAGCTCAATGCAAAGTTGATTAAGAATCTTTCTGAACTCTCTGGCCTTACAACACAGAGCGTTATTCTGATTGGTGAGCGCGCTGCAGAAACCGCGGGGATTCTCTCTGCGGCATATGAGATCGCGCAATCAACTGGCGCGAAGTTGGCGTGGATTCCACGTCGTGCAGGTGAGCGAGGAGCTCTCGCCGCGGGTGCGATTGGAAACTTGCTACCTGGAAATCGTCCTGTTGCAGATACATCTGCACGAGTCGATGTACAAAGTGCATGGGGAGTGAGCGATCTTCCATCACAACTAGGTCGTTCAACATCAGAGATCTTGGAAGCTCTTGGCGACGAATCCCTCGATGCGATCCTGCTCGGTGGAGTAGATCCAATGGATATCTCAGCGGACGCTCTCAATAAATTGCTCAATACCTTTGTCGTCTCGCTCGAGATTTCACATAGTTCTGTTACCGCGATAGCGGATGTTGTGCTTCCGGTTGCCGCCGTCGTTGAAAAATCGGGTTCATATCTCGATTGGCGCGGTGTAGCACGTCGATTCGATAAAGGCGTTGACGATGCCGACCTGCGAAGTGATCTTCGCATCCTCTCGATTTTGGCTGATGAGATTGGCAAGCCAATCAATCTTCCATCAATCACTGCAGCGGCGGCTGAAATTGAATCACTCGGTGCATGGGATGGCGCCAAGGTCAGCTTTACAAGGCGCGCGGCAGCCCCCGCATCAACGGACGAGTTCACATTAGTTTCCTGGCGCTTCTTGCTCGACCTTGGGTCACTACAACAAGGCGAAACTAATTTGGCGGGTACCGCAAAGAAGGCGCGCGCACATATCTCAGCCGCAACCGCCGCCAAACTCGGAGTTACCGAGGAGGATTCAGTTGTGATATCAACTGACCGCGGTTCCATCGAACTTCCGGTATCTATCCGAGAGATCGCCGATAATTTGGTCTGGGTTCCACGTAACTCTGAAGGCTCACAAGTTATTCCATCACTTGGATTCACCAGTGGCGCTGTAAAGGTGGCAAAGCGATGAGTACAACGACTCTTATCGGCCAAGATCCAGGCTGGCTCATTCTCGTAAAAGGCGTGCTGATCTTCGTCTTCTGCGTGGTCTGTACCTTGATGGCAGTGTGGGGCGAGCGTCGAATCGTTGCCAGAATGCAGATGCGTCTTGGACCTAACCGCGTTGGAAAATTTGGCTTGCTACAAGCCTTGGCCGACGGTGTGAAGTTGGCACTCAAAGAGGATCTGATTCCTGCAGCTGCAGACAAGATCGTCTTTATTATCGCTCCGATTATTTCGGCTACAACATGCTTTATGGCATTTGCCGTTATTCCATTTACTGGCAAGGTGACGCTCTTCGGTCATAAGACTGCAATGCAATTAACGGATCTACCTGTCAGCGTTCTGTACATCTTGGCTATTGCATCGATTGGCGTCTACGGAATCGTTCTCGCTGGTTGGTCATCTGGATCTACCTATCCATTGCTCGGCGGATTGCGCTCTAGCGCCCAGGTAATCTCATATGAAGTTGCAATGGGTCTCTCACTTGTTGCTGTATTTATCTACTCAGGAAGTATGTCCACCTCTGAGATTGTGGCGGCGCAACATCAATGGTGGTTCGCTGTTGTTCTCTTCCCATCCTTTGTAATTTATGTAATTTCAATGGTCGGCGAAACTAACCGCGCGCCCTTTGACCTTGCTGAAGCAGAAGGCGAACTCGTTGGCGGATTCCACACCGAGTACTCATCACTTAAATTCGCTCTCTTCTTCCTCGCTGAGTATGTAAATATCGTTGCAGTATCTTCATTAGCAACAACTCTCTTCTTGGGTGGATATCACGCTCTACCTGGGTTGACCTTCACAGAGTCTTGGCTTGGTGGATGGTTCACCCTCTTCTGGTTTGTTGGCAAAGTCGTCGCATTCTTCTTCCTGTTCGTCTGGTTGCGTGGAACGCTGCCACGTCTGCGTTACGACCAATTCATGAAATTTGGTTGGAAGGTCTTGATTCCAACTAGCCTGGTATGGATCTTGGTTCTGGCCACACTTCGCGTCATGTCACAACGTGCCGTAAGCCGTCCAGTGGTCTTCGGTTTCAGCATCGGCGTCGTTCTCTTAGTAGTCCTTGCCACAACTGTCTATGACAGATCTGTCGCGAAGGCTAAAGAGGCGGCAACCCTGCCTGACCTGCCACCTCCATCGTTCCCCGTCCCCGCTCTTCCTGGACAACTTCTGGTAACAGAGGCAAGTGTCGTTACTGAATTGGAGAGCCAGAATGGCTGATGAAGCAAATAGTTTCTCGAAGCAATTGTTGGGGTTCTGGGTCACCTTCGCCACGATGTTCAAGAAGGTCAACACAGTTGAGTACCCAGATGTTAAAGAGCCAACTGCAGAGCGTTTCCACGGTCGCCACCAGTTAAATCGCTATGAAGATGGTCTAGAAAAATGTATTGGCTGCGAACTTTGTGCCTGGGCCTGCCCAGCAGATGCGATTTATGTAGAAGGCGCAGATAACACTGATGAGGCGCGCTTCTCTCCTGGTGAGCGCTTTGGTCAGGTTTATCAGATTAATTACCTGCGCTGCATTTTCTGCGGACTCTGCATCGAAGCCTGTCCAACTCGCGCGCTAACCATGACCAATGAATATGAGTTGGCCGATAATCAACGCTCCAAGTTAATTTTTGAGAAGGAAGATCTCTTGGCTCCATTACGTCAAGGAATGATCGCTCCGCCTCACCCAATGTATCCAGATTCTTCGCACCTCAATTACTACAAAGGTGAGATCACTGGTTCACACCCTTCGCAGGCACCGGAGGAGCAGAAATAAAATGTTGCACAACTCATTCCACCTTTCATTTCACTTAGCCCTAACAGTGGGTCGCACGGCCACTCCAGAGGCGGTGCAATTCTGGATCCTGGCTCCATTAGCGGTTATCGCCGCGTTAGGAATTTTGTTAGTGAAGAAGGCGGTCCACTCTGCGCTCTTGATGGCGTGGGTGATGGTGACGCTAGCAATCTTCTACATCGCCGAAGATGCACTCTTCCTAGGGATTGTGCAGATTGTGGTTTATACCGGCGCTGTAATGATGCTCTTCCTCTTCATTCTTATGTTGGTGGGCGTCGATAGTTCTGAGTCCTTCGTTGAAAATCTCAAAGGACAGCGGATCCCATCAATCGTGGCCGCTATTGGATTAGGCGGCTTGCTTATCTCACTCCTAGGTCGTGCCACAGTTGGTGCGCCAGCAGCAGGACTTGGCGTGGCTAACGCCGATGGAAATGTGCAAGGCTTGGCTAAATTGCTCTTTACTCAATATGTATGGGCCTTCGAAGTTGTCTCAGCTCTCCTCATCACTGCAGCTCTCGGCGCCATGGTCTTGGCACACTCACAAAAGGTTCGCTCGCCATTTGCGCAACGCGATTTGGCTATCGCCAGATTCCGTAAAGATTCTTTGGGAGATGCTGCAGGTCTTCCAGCTCCTGGTGTCTACGCCCGCCACAACGCGGTCGATGTCCCGGCACTTCTGCCAGATGGTTCTCCCGCTCCTACCTCGGTCTCACAGACCTTGCGCTCACGTGGTGACATCATCACAAACGCTGGTTTTGCTCTAGAAGCTATTGAAGAGCAGGAGGACTAAATGGATATCTCAAATTACCTCTACCTCTCAGTCATTCTCTTCTCGATAGGTGCGCTGGGTGTTCTTGTACGCCGCAATGCGATCGTAATTTTTATGTGCGTTGAGCTGATGCTCAATGCCGCCAACTTGGCCTTGGTTACTTTCTCTCGCATTCATGGAAATCTCGATGGACAAGTTGCATCGTTCTTCACCATGGTGGTTGCAGCCTGCGAAGTAGTTGTAGGGCTAGCCATTATTGTCACCATTTATCGCTCCCGTCGATCGGCATCAGTTGATGATGCCAGTTTGTTGAAGAACTAATGAGAACTAGCAGCCACTTGGTTTACCTCATCGCTCTTCCGCTCTTTAGCGCGGCGATACTCCTCTTGCTAGGTCGCATCGCAGATAAGTGGGGTCACCTTCTTGCGACGCTGGTCTCGGCCGCCACCTTCGGAATTGGCGTCTCTGAATTTATTTCAATGCACCACCACATCGGAGCAGATCGCGCCGCTACTCAGAAGATCTTTGAATGGATCGCGGTCGGCAATCTCCACGTTGATGCCTCATTGCTTCTCGATCAACTCTCTATCTGTTTCGTACTACTCATCACCGGTGTTGGAACTCTGATTCATATCTATTCCATTGCTTATATGGATCACGATAAGGATCGTCGTCGCTTCTTTGCTTACCTCAACCTATTTATCGCTGCTATGTTGCTTTTGGTCTTGGGCGACTCATACCTCAACTTGTACGTTGGTTGGGAGGGCGTTGGACTCGCCTCATATCTCTTGATTGGTTTCTGGAATCAAAATCCGGCATATGCAGTCGCGGCCAAGAAGGCCTTTATCGCCAACCGTATCGGTGACGTAGGACTTTCGCTCGCGATCATGATCTCCTTTGCTCAATTTGGAACGGTTTCATTTGCGGGAGTCAAGGCAGGCGCATCGCATGCATCACCAGCCGCGCTCACAGCGATTGGTGCGATGTTGCTCTTGGCCGCTGCTGGAAAGTCTGCGCAGTTCCCACTGCAATCATGGTTGGGCGATGCGATGGCTGGCCCGACACCAGTCTCCGCTTTGATCCACGCTGCAACGATGGTGACTGCTGGCGTCTATTTAATAACGCGCTCCAACTTCATCTTTGATGCATCATCGACCGCTCGAATCCTGGTTGTCACCGTTGGTGTGATCACTCTTCTCTTTGGAGCAATTGTTGGTACTGCCAAAGATGACATCAAGAAGGCGCTTGC
>CAIMBV010000194.1 GCA_903839355.1 uncultured Actinomycetes bacterium | reverse complement strand
TCTAAAGGTTGCAGAAAGTACATCTGGATCTAGCAGACGCGCATTAGAGATATTTGAGGTGTCATTTGCGAGTTGCCCCGGTTGAGTAGAAATAATCGCCGGATAATCCTTGATCGTGACATTAGATAATCCATATGCAGCGCGGGTTGCATCGATATTGCGCTGAATATACGGAGCTTCCTTGTTGGACTCACTTGGCTTAACCGTAAACTGTTGAATAAATGCTGGATAGATGCCTGCAATCAACAGTGAAGAGACAACCATCAACACAACACCTGCGGCTGGCAATACCCATGAGCGGCGCACAATGTTGGCAAAGAACAGCAACGCACAAATAACAGCGATGCCGGCCAAGATCGCCTTCGCTGGCAAGAGTGCATTGACATCGGTATACCCAAGTCCAGTGAAGAGACTTCCTTGGTGAAGAGCTAGGTCATAGCGATCGAACCAATAGGCAACAGCCTTGATTAAGACGAGAACCCCCAGAAGTACGGAAAGTTGAACACGTGCTGCAACAGTTGTTCTATCTTGACTTACCTGAGGACGAATACCGCCATAGACATAATGAATTCCAACGGTGGCAACTAACGTGATCAAGATTGTTGAGATTCCCCAACTTATAAGGGACTCGTACATTGGCAACTTGAATGCAAAGAACGAGATATCGAGATGGAACTGTGGATCTTTCGTTCCAAAGTTTGTTGAGTTCTTAAATTGCAACCAGGTCTGCCACAATTTCGCACCAGATGTTCCAGCGAACCAGAAGAGAGCAACGGCGATCGCACCTACTACATATCGCTTGATCGGTTCGATCTGTCCGCGGTAGCGCTCTAAATTATCTGGCTCAACAGATACAGGAACATAAATTGGTCGGCGTCGATAGGCGATGGCGATATTGGATGTAATAAAGAGTGAAGTAATTAAACCGAAGGCAACAAAGAGCTCAATCTTAGTGACTAGAGTCTTGCTCCAAACGCTCGTGAAGTTAACTGAGCGGAACCATAAGAGATCGGTATAAAAGCCGGTGAGTGATACCAAAATCGCGATGATTACTATCAGGGCGATGACTACATAGCCGATAGGACCAGGTCCCCGACGTTCTCCAGGGGCCCGAGGTGGGCGTGGAGGTCTAGCGTTGTTGAATGGGTTATTGGGAAACTGGAAAGAACTCATGGAAATACTCTAGTGCTCGGAATTAGGCTCCCGGAGAGTCTGCTGGAATAGGTGGAACTTATTAACGGAGCGATTAGTCTCATTGTCGAACTTATCCTTGAATTTTGAGGTCCACAGGACATATCCAATAGCAATGCTGACCAATACCACAGGTACTACCCACCAGATCAGGGCGGCAAAGGCAGTTGAGGTGGCGTGGCTCGTTGCAGCCTCCACAAACTCATCAGTCCTGATCACGAGCCCACTTTAACCCAATTCACCTTCACATTCAGATTTAGCTGCTCATCTTGCTTGAGGTCTTGCTTGAGGATGGAATTAGGTTGGAAAATCGGGAAGTAAATTAGCTTCGGTGTTGTTCTTTTACGTATGAGCGCTACGGGCGCTCGCGCGTAAATTCTCAGGATAGAAGGTAGGCGACGTGAGCGGTTTTGGATTCTTCCCCAACGATGGCTTCTTCAACGCTGGCACCGCAGGAGGTCCAGGAACTCCGATGCTCCAACCTGTTGTCATGCGAGATGCTGCGCGCGCATTTCTGGCAACTCACAGCGATCTACCAGTTGGGCAGGATGATGCCCGCAAAGCAAAAGAGGCGATCGACATCGCCAATACCTGGATCGAAAGTTTTACCCAATTTCCTGCCACCGTATCTAATTCAGATGTGGCATGGACGAGAAGAGATTGGATAGACCAATCTGTCAATGGTTGGCAGAAGTTAGTCGAACCACTCGCCGAAGGAATGGTCGATGCCTTGGGCAAAGTACTCAAGGAGATGGGTCCTGAAGTTGAAGAAGCTACTGGTGGAATTCCTGGAACTGAGGCGGGCTTCCTACCAGTCATGCGCAGCTTCATGGGTCAATTGATTGCAACACAACTTGGGCAATCGATCGGCACACTCTCAATTAGTTTGACCGGTTCGCAAGATGCCGCAATCCCCCTCTTCGAGAAATCTGGGGCGCATCTGATTCCGCAGAACATTGCGACCTGGGGTGAGGGTCTTGAAATTCCTGAACAAGAGATTGCCATCTACATGGCGCTGCGTGAGGTAGCGGCACAACGTCTCTTTGCCCATACACCGTGGTTGGCCGGCTATATCCGCGAACTTATCCAGAGTTTTGGAAGTGGAATCACCGTTGATATTGAGGCAATTCAACGCCAAGCTGAAAGTGCAATGAGCTCCGGTGAGTTGGATATCAATAATCCAGAGTCCATTACTCTCGCTATCAATCAAGGCATGTTCCAGCCAGAACAGAGCCCGGCTCAGAGCGCGGCCCTTGCAAAACTTGAGACCACCTTCGCTCTTATAGAAGGTTGGATCGATCACATCACACAACTTTCTGCGTCAGATCGACTCCCATCACTTGCTGCACTTCAAGAGAGTTATCGTCGCGCGCGAATTGAAAGCGCACCCACACAACAGCTCTTTGCAATGTTGCTGGGTCTGCATATTTCGCCTCGTTTAACGCGTGAGTGCTCACAATTTTGGAGTGAGATTTATTCGATAAGTGGCGGAGCTAAGGGCAATATTGAAAGCGGAATTGAGGTACGCGATCACCGCTGGGAAGATTCTGCGCTGCTACCAACCGCACTAGAACTTCATGATCCTGCAGCGTTCTTGGCAAGCACTACCGTCCCCGATGATCTCTCAGGCTTAATTTAGTTATCGTAGTTAAGTTATTGTCCTAACGGCGGTTGCCAGAGCTCGATCTTGTTTCCTTCAGGATCTATGACCCACCCAAATTTTCCGAATTCGGAATCTTGAATTTCATCAACTACTTCGCAGCCGGCTCTGTGCAACGAATGTACTAATTCCGCGAGATCATCAACTCTAAAATTAATCATGAAGT
>CAIMBV010000193.1 GCA_903839355.1 uncultured Actinomycetes bacterium | reverse complement strand
CACCCAAGGTTTAATACCTAGCTCTTCTCCATCCAATCCATATATTTCAAAACAATTCCCTCACGCAGCGCCCATGGGCAGATCTCAAGTTCTTTAAGATCGAGATTGCGCATCACGCTCTCTGTTACAAAAGCTCCCGCAACAATCTGCTTGGCGCGGTTAGACGATACTCCTGGCAACTTAGTGCGATCCTCATGTGTCATATCTGCCAGACGTGTTGCGATCTTGCGAATCACATCAAACTTGATGTGATCACCGCTGGTGTCATACCAATCGCCGCTTAATCGAGCCAAGGTGCGCAGCGTTTTACTCGTTGCAATGGATCGATCGGAGTCTTGGTGTTTTACGAGCGCAGGCAAGACAGCTTCCAATTGCGATTCAATGTGATCGCGCATCTCATTGATTCCCTTTTGGGAATATGGATTACCTTTGAGAAATTTTTGAGTTAAACGAGATGCTCCGAGCGGAAGCGATGTTGCGACTTCGGGCGACTCATCAATACCTACTGCGATCTCGAGAGACCCTCCACCGATATCGATGACAAGCAGGCGACCGCTTGACCAACCAAACCAACGGCGCGCTGCAAGGAATGTGAGTTTTGCTTCTTCATCACCTTCGAGCACCTGTAAATCAATTTTAAATTCCTTGTTGATACCAGCGATGATGCTTTCACCATTCGCGGCCTCACGTAAAGCAGAAGTTGCAAAAGGTAGAAACTCTTTGACTTGTACTGTGCGAGCCTGAATCACCGCATTGCCAATTGATTTGCGGAGTAGCGCGATTCCCTCTTCGGTGATCTCATTATTGGTGTTCAAAAACTCTGTGAGGCGCAACTCTTCTTTATAGTTAAAAGTGGGGTTAGGACGAGCTCCTGGGTGGGTATCGACCACTTGTAGGTGGATGGTGTTTGAACCGACATCTAGGACTCCGAGGCGCACCTGCGAAACCTACCCCGATATGACCGGGTTCGCTTCTGCCTTTTTGACGTGTCATAATTACCCCTCGCAGTTGATCCGCCCTTGGCGGTCCGCCTCCCTAGCTCAGTGGTAGAGCATCCGCCTTGTAAGCGGAAGGTCGTCAGTTCAATCCTGACGGGGGGCTCCAAAATTGGGAATCTAGGCTTTGGGGATAAGTTCGGTATTAAATCTTCTGAGATAGGTCCTTCCGGCGATAGACAATTCCCTTAATTGCGCGCATGCGATATAGAACTCCTTTTCGCTTTTCCAATTTGGGGTATCCGTCCAGGAGAATTTAAAGGGGTTCGTTTCATCAGTCTTATGAACATTGTAGATCGCCAGTTCTCTTAAGTGGGAATACTCGGAAAGTTGGTGGTAGACAGATGCCATCCCAGGAGCTTCATCCGAGATTTCTTCAAACATTTGTCCAAAAGGAACTGTTCCCCTGCCAGATTCCAAGCCAATACCTGATAAACGCGATAAGTAATTTGGTTTTTTTAACGAGTAAATAATGACGGTGATAAGTTCAGCATAAGCTCTAATCAATGGAAAGGTTGCGTGAGGATTGTTCTTTAGGATTGCATTGAATATTCCTTCGTGGAGACCCCTCGCGCGACTTATGCAAGCAAAAAACACCATACTTTCCGGAAAAATGTCACTTCGAATTTCAAAATATTCCTGAGCGATTTTGCTGTAATCCTTCGGGCACCCTTCGGAAGCAAGTGCGAGCGCTTTTCCTCGGCTCGTGAACATTGAAAGATCAATTTCAAATTCTTCTCTATCCACGAACTTCCTTTCAACGCTAAGTGAAGGTGGGATTTGTGCGAGTAATTCCAATACTAGATCGGAATTACCCTTGATTGGTATCCAGTAAAGAGCAGTAAACAGACAGATATATACATTGCGATTGGCAATGAGGTTAGTTGTGAGACTCCACCGGTCAGAGTGGGCCCAATGAAGAACGCTGCGAGTCCAATGATGTTCACGCGGGCAAGAGCTACCGAAGGAGCAACACCTGGAACCCGAGCCGCTGCATTCATAAAGGCGGGGACCATCGGACCGATGCCAAGTCCTGCTGCGGCAAAACCGATACAGATAATAATTACGGCTGGAATCTTTGCATGTGCCGAGAGAGGTACTGCGATAGCAATAGATATTCCCCAGGTGATGCCAGCGAAGAATCCACCGACTCTTACGGTTCTGCGCGGACCATATTTAGAGAGCCAGTGATCCCCGAGGAATCTGCTGGTGATCATTGCGAGTGCGAAGGTCGCGAATGCAATAGCGTCAGCACCTTTTCCAATCCCCATGTGATCGTGAAGCAAGACCCCGCCCCAGTCACTTGTCGCTCCCTCAGGGAGCAAGCATCCAAGTAATCCAAAACCGATCGCCCAGAGCGGTAGTGAGGTCTTATCAAAGAGAGAGAGTTTGCCCTCCGACTTCCCATCATCACCTTTGTGTCCGTCATCATCGCCGCTAAGTAAGAAGTAGATGCCCGGTAAGAAAAATATAAACGTGATCACAGCAACAATTTTTAACTCTGATTGCGGACTAATGAGGTGCGCGACTAATCCGCCTGTCACCGTGGCTACGAAAGAACCGACGCTCCACGTTCCATGGAAGGTGGACATCCACCTCTTGTCGAGAATTTTTTCTACTGCAACGGCTTGGGTATTGACCGTGATATCCAGCATCACGTAACCAAAACCCATAACAAAGAGCCCGAAAAACAATTGCAGAATCTGATGCGCCTCGCCCATTAAAAAGAGGCCACCAGTCATAAATGTGGCACCGACTGCAGCGATCCGTTGTGAACCGAATGTGTGCGTTAAGCGACCACTTACTTGTGAGCCGATGAGAGCTCCACACGTACTGCCAAGAAGCACAAATCCCAACCCACCATCGCTCAATCCGAACTGGTGCTTAATTTCGGGAATTCGGGGGACCCATGCCATCGAGACAATTCCCATTAAGAAGAAGAGATGCCAGAGGGCATTTCGAGAATGGACCCCGTGGCGAGAACTCATTGTCCGATAGTAGGCAAATCCAACGTGACATGTTCACTTTTAGGACCGTGGATTATGCTGACTCCATGACTACTCACCGCTCTGAAATTTTCGCAATCTCCGATGAATATATCGACACCCTTGGCCGCATGAGCCCTATGAATGCTACGGCTCTTGGTATTCCAGGGTATGACCATCTGCTTGATGATTTCTCTGTTGCCTCAGAGACAGAGGCT
>CAIMBV010000192.1 GCA_903839355.1 uncultured Actinomycetes bacterium | reverse complement strand
GACTTCGTGGCGAATCGCCTTATGCCCGCCAGATTTTATGTACGCATCACGCCGAACAATCAGAAATTGACCGTTGGCAATTACCATGGAGGGAAATTTGGCTCTTTCGGCATATCTCAGCGGAATTGATGAGAGCCAGGACCATTGCAGCAGTGGTTGGATCAACCTCTCGAAGAAGGTATGTGCAAGCTGCCTGGGGTAGGGCGAGATGAAATCCCAGTCAAATCTCTTCATATCTGTGATTGCGGCGGCAATTGCGTTTTTAGTTAGGCGCACATCAGCATCTACAAAGACTAGGTAATCACCTGTTGAGTGAGTTACCAGTTGGTGGCAGGCAAAATTCTTACCGAGCCAACCCTCTGGCAATTCGATTCCAGAAAAACTCTGGATACCTTCAAAGCTTATTAGCAAGTTTGAGGTGGCATCGGTTGAGTGATCATCCAGCACAATAATTTCGAAGACAGGCAAGAGCTCTGATGCCGAAACAGAGTCAAGCACTCCAGTGACATTCTTCTCCTCATTGCGCATCGGAATCAGAATCGAAACTTTCAAATCAACTTGTTCGGCATCTTTATTGCGAACGGTGCGCATCGTCAAAGAGTTGGCCACCACGAAGCAGAGTGGAATTGCAGTAAGGATGAGAATTACCAACATATGTTATGCAGTATCTGGTCTACCAAAGCGTAATTGGAAGATGTAGGGGATGAGATAGATAAAGAAGAGCGCTCCCACATAAATGCCAATATTTTTGTGGTGGAAGTAGAAGATATTGCCGATCACTCCACCGATAAGAGTCCAAAAGAGCAGAATGTCGGGGGCGAGTGAGTTGATGGAGTTCTTACGCCGATCCTTCGACAAGAGCGCATTCAACAGCGCCATCAACCCCATCCCAGCAAAGAGCCAACCGGCCGCATTCGATAGCGGAATCATTGGTTCATAAGGAACATGCGGGCCCACTAACTTCCAACTCCATCTACCCGCATCAACCATCTGGGGATCTAGAAATAAATCCCAGATCATTAATCCCAATCCGCCATAGATAAAGACCCAGTGAGCCGCGGCGCGGCGCGCAGCGATAAGAATGGGATAAGAGAGCATGATCCAGGCAAAGGGGACGAGAAGTGGCACTCCGAAAATTTGAACGCCTAACGAGTGGTCATAGTGATAGCGACCAAAGGGCCAACCGGTTTTGACGCCAACCGTTTCAATAGCGAGGCCATATCCAAAGGTGATGATGGTGAAGGTAATCGAAAAAAGCGGACCGTAGACCAAAAATGCATGGAAGATCATCGCCGCGGCGCCTACATAGACAGTCGCGAGTGTTACATCTAAGAGAACATCTCCGTGGACGAGCGGATAAGAAATTTGTAGACCAATTGCAGCCAGAATCGCGAAATAGAGAAGACCAAGTTGTTTACGCGAGACGGAACGGCGCGAGTATCTGCGCGGGCGGAACTGGTGCGTAGTCACCCGTTTATTCTGCCCTACTTAGCGCTTGTAGTAGAGCCGCGAACCTCGCGCAGGGCGAAACGAGCGAACAATTCTTCGGAGTACCACTGCTGGGATTGAGTTTGGCGAAT
>CAIMBV010000191.1 GCA_903839355.1 uncultured Actinomycetes bacterium | reverse complement strand
CCCCGCCCACCACGCGCGCACCAACCTTTGCCGCCTCATCAACAATCCCTCTGGCAAGTTCTTGAATTTCGAGCACTTCAAATCCATTAGGAATCGCCGCAGCGACCAAGAGATACTCGGGTTTACCTCCCATGGCATAGATATCAGCGAGATTTGCAGCGGTTATCTTGGCGCCGATCTCAAAGAGCGAGGACCACGATCTTTTGAAATGCACACCTTCGACCGCAATATCTGTGGCGAGCGCCACTTTTCCCTTAGGTTGAGAGATGACAGCTGCATCATCCCCAATTCCAACAAGCACTCTCTCATCAGCGCCAGTCTCAAAGATCGCCTTGAGTGCGGCGATGAGCTCTGCTTCGCTGGCCATTGAAAATACACTTCCCTCAACCCTAGGTTCTGGGAGTAGCCTAGAGCCCATGGGGCCAGAGTTGCTCCCGTAGAGTTAGCAAAAGCGCAAGTGAAGGAGTCCACATGTCCGTTCAGGTTTACATCTTGATTCAAACAGATGTCGGCAAGGCTTCAAGCGTTGCTAAAGCGATCTCACAGATTGCGGGCGTCACCTTGGCTGAAGGAGTTACAGGCCCTTACGACGTCATCATGCGCGCAGAGTCTCCAAGCATGGAAGAACTAGGTCGTGGAGTTCTTGCAAAGGTTCAAGCAGTACCAGGCATCACACGTACATTGACGTGTCCGGTGACCTCCTACTAAGGCATGGCGCAACAAAAACCAATAATCCTCGCCATTCAAAATGACGAGACCGATGCTCCACATTTAGTTGGACTTTGGCTGGAAGAAATCGGCTTTGAGATCAAGGTTCTGCCCGCGTACGCGGGCGAAGAAGTTCCTACGCGAGTTCCAGATTTTGCCGCTGCGCTACTCCCACTTGGCGGACACATGAACGCCGAAGAAGATCATCTGCACCCCTGGCTCGCTCCAGAGCGCGCACTTCTTAAAGATGCAATTGATCGCGATATCCCGATCTTCGCCATTTGCCTAGGTACCCAACTCCTTGCAGTTGCAGGCGGAGGCAGAGTCGAGAAAGCAGCAGAGGGTGAGGTCGGAATCTATGAGATCAATCGCTTGAATGTCTCAGATCCAGTATTCAATTTCGAATCTGCTCCTGCCGCACAATGGCATGAAGATCAAGTAACTGTGCTCCCACATGGAGCCACACTCCTGGCTTCGAGTAAGCGTTGCACCAATCAAATCTATCGAATCGGCTCAAAAACTTATGGAGTGCAGTTCCATCCCGAAATAGATCTAGAAGTTGTTAAGTGGTGGGAAGCAGAAGCGGATAACGCCTTCAAAGACTCAGGCAAGAATACGATTCAGGCTGAGATGGCCGCCGCCGAGCAAGCGCTTATAAGTACCTGGAAACCAATCGTCCAGAGTTGGGGCCGAGAAGTTCTAGCAGGGCTTTAAAAATGGCGCTGATTATCCGGGAAGAAGACCCACTCACTCCCGACTTTAAAGCGCTGCTTCAAACTCATCTTGATTTCTGTCATGAGGTAACTCCTTTAGAGCATTCCTTCGCACTTGATGTCGAAAAATTGCGCGCCCCTGAAATCACCGTCTTCGCAGCACGCGAAGATGGAGTCCTATTAGGAGTCGGGGCCCTCAAAATATTTGAACCAGGACATGGTGAGTTGAAATCGATGCACACCGCGAAAGCTGCCCGAGGTCAAGGTGTGGGGCGTGCCATGGTGAACCACATCGTGGACTTCGCAAAAGCAAAAGGATTAACCCGAGTCAGTTTAGAGACCGGAAGCCATCCCCCATACGAGCCCGCTCGTAGACTCTATGAATCCTGCGGCTTCACTTATTGCGAAGCCTTTGGTGATTATGAACTAAGTGATTTCAACGTTTGCATGACGCTCAACCTTTGAGAAATTATGGGTTTAAGGACTACTCCAGGTAACAAGTCCCAAAGCGCTCAAGTCAGTCCAACTTTTTCCAAAATCCGTTGAACCGAAAATGTGAGAGCCTAGGTCCGGGGATAAGGTATCAGAGCCAAGTGCAGCAAGGTGCGATCCATCATCGCTGAATGTGAGGCTAGACCAATTCCTCGCGCCAGCAGATTTCAAAGCACTCCAGCTCTTACCATTATTGGTAGAAACATATGGATATTTTCCGAGTAAATACATGTTTCGACCATCTGGCGTGCATTGCAAACCAAAGTTCCATTGAAGCGTCGATCTCAATTCAGAAGGTATCGCGACTGATTTCCAATTAGCTCCCAAATCGATACTCTGATACAGGGACCACGCGGATGGAGAAGTCCCCGATGAAGTTGTGTTGTCACCTGAGTTGACAAGAGAACTTATGATTGTTCCATTCGGATT
>CAIMBV010000190.1 GCA_903839355.1 uncultured Actinomycetes bacterium | reverse complement strand
TATCTTTACAAGTGCCTGGCTCTGATTCATCGGCGTTAACAACGAGGTAATGAGCTTTGTTATCTCCTTGTGGGATAAAACTCCACTTGTTTCCAGTTGGGAAACCAGCGCCGCCGCGTCCGCGCAGACCTGACTCTTTAATTAGTGCAATGACCTCGTCGGGGGTTGATTTGAGCGCCTTAGCGAGAGCGTCGTATCCACCGTGACGCTTATAGCCAGCGATGGTGAATGAATCTGCCTCATCCCAGTGGGCGGAAAGTACTGGTGTCAATGTGCTCATTTGCTGCCCTGCGACTTTGCAATGTTAAGTCCAAGCAAGGAGGCTTCCCCGGCTTGTACGCCCTCATCTGCTAATCCATCGGAGAGTCCAGCAAGAACTGCTGAATTCTCTTTCCAGGTGCGCAACTTTTTAGGTCCACGTGTAGGAGCTGGAGGATTTCCGTTGCGGGCACCATCTACCAAATCTTTTACAGAGGATGGGGTCTGGTTGTCATAGAACTCCCAGTTCACCATCACCACAGGTGCATAATCACAGGCTGCGTTGCATTCGATGCGCTCCAACGAAATCTTGCCATCAGCAGTTGTCTGATCCTTCTTGATACCCAAGTGATCACAGACAGAGTCGTAAATCGCATCCCCGCCCATAATCGCGCACAAAGTATTTGTACAGATTCCGACGTGATACTCCCCGACCGGCTCGCTCTTGTACTGCGTATAAAAGGTAGAGACCGCAGTGACTTCCGCGGTAGCAAGGTTTAATTTCTCAGCGATCGTTTCAATACCGCGTGCCGTTACATAACCATCAATAGATTGCACATAGTGCAAGAGCGGCATGATCGCCGAACGACTTTTCGGGTAGCGCGCAATGATGCTATCCATCACGGCGAGCTCTTCTGTTGTAAAGGACATTAGCGGTCAACCCCACCCATCACTGGATCTATTGATGCAACGGCTGCAACGACATCGGCGATCATGCTGCCTTCGCACATTGCCGATAAAGATTGCAGATTGTTAAAGGAAGGTTCGCGGAAGTGCACGCGATAAGGATGGGTTCCACCATCAGAGATGAGGTGAACTCCGGTCTCACCACGAGGTGATTCGACAGTTGAATAAACCTGGCCTGCTGGTACGCGGAATCCCTCAGTTGAAATCTTGAAGTGATGAATCAAAGCCTCCATAGATTGACCCATGATGTGAGCAATATGTTCCTGAGAGTTACCCATTCCATCTGCTCCAACTTTGAGATCGGCTGGAGAGCCAATCTTCTTATCCTCGATTACTACAGGTGCGCCTTCTAGCTTGTCGAGCTTGTCGCAGCATTGTTCGATAATGCGAAGTGACTGCTCCAGCTCTTCCATCTTGATCAGGAATCGACCATAGGTATCGCAGCCATCATTTGTAATGACATCAAAATTGTAATTTTCATACCCGCAATAAGGATCTGACTTACGAAGGTCCCATGGCAGACCAGTCGCCCGCAAAATTGGCCCAGTGATTCCCAAGGTGATGCAACCTGGTAGATCTAGATAACCAACGCCAACTGTGCGCTTCATCCAGATTGTGTTGCCAATCAAAATCTTGGCATTGTCTTTAAAATTGTGGCGCAACTCTTTTACGGTTTCGCGAATCTTGG
>CAIMBV010000189.1 GCA_903839355.1 uncultured Actinomycetes bacterium | reverse complement strand
GAGCATCAAATTGGCTCTTGAACTCTGCTTGGTAGATCTCTTCAAAGATATCCTTGAAGCGACCGTCATAGGCCTTCAAGATGGTGTTCTTGGTTGAGAGATAGACCGGATATTTGCGGAGCAAACCGTAATTCAGCGAGGCGCGAGCGAAGTCGCGGATTGAATCATCAAGGTTATACATAGCGAGAGTTACGCCAGAGCCAGGGAAGTCGAAGACTTCGTGCTCGATTACCTCGCCACCATCTTCAGGCACGAACTTAATGGTGAGCTTACCTTTACCAGGAATGCGGAAATCGGTGGCGCGGTATTGATCACCAAAGGCGTGACGCCCAATGACGATTGGCAAGGTCCAGTGCGGAACTAAACGTGGAACGTTAGAGATGATGATCGGCTCGCGGAAGATAACTCCACCGAGGATATTACGGACGGTGCCGTTTGGTGACTTCCACATCTTCTTGAGGCCAAACTCTTCTACACGAGCCTCATCAGGTGTGATGGTTGCGCACTTAACGCCAACACCATGCTTCAAGATGGCATGAGCTGAATCGATCGTTACCTGGTCATCTGTTGCATCACGATTTTCAATGCTGAGGTCGTAATACTCGAGGTTCACATCGAGGTACGGCAGGATCAACTTATCTTTGATGAACTGCCAAATGATTCGGGTCATCTCATCGCCGTCGAGTTCAACGACTGTTCCAGTTACCTTAATCTTCGCCATTACTATCCCGCTCTCCTGTTTGAATTTCTTGATACGAAATGGTTCTTAAAGATCTTTTACGTCGGCTTGCTTAGTGCGTACTGCTTCAGCGGCTACCTTGAGTGCAGCGATCTCACTCTCAGTTAGCGCAGTTTCTACAACTTCCCTAACTCCGGAGCGACCGATCTTGGCCTCAACGCCGAGGTATACGCCGCTAATTCCATATTGGCCATCGACCCAAGCGCAGACCGGCATGATCTCGCCTGAATCTTCAATAACAGCCTTTGCCATACGTGCTGCTGCTGCTGATGGTGCGTAATAGGCAGACCCTGTCTTAAGAAGCGCTACGACTTCAGCCCCACCATTGCGAGTGCGATCTACGAGTTCGTTGATATCTGCCTCGGAGAGAAGCGCAGTCAATGGTTGTCCGTTCACGGTGCAGCGACTTGGGACTGGAACCATGGTGTCGCCATGCGAACCGAGTGTCAGAGTCTTTACTGAACTAACTGGAACAGCTAATTTCTCTGCTACAAAATTTGTGAAACGAGCGGTATCGAGCATTCCTGCCTGACCCATAACTTGATGATGTGGGAAACCTGTTGCAAGTTGCGCCAGCGCAGTCATCTCATCGAGTGGGTTTGAAACCACGATGATGACGGCGTTAGGTGAATGCTTTGCAATATTTTCAGCGACGCCACGAACAATTCCAGCATTTACTCCGATGAGATCCATGCGAGACATGCCTGGCTTACGTGGCAGACCTGCAGTAATGACAACGACATCAGAGTTTGCAGTGGCTTCATAGCCAGCGCCTTCTGGAGTTGTCGTTGCGCCGATTACCTTTGTTTCAAAACCTTCGATGGAGCGTGATTGATTCATATCAAGGGCCAAGCCTTCAGGCTTACCCTCCACGATATCTGTGAGGACCACCGTCTCGAAAATGTCGTATTCAGCTAAGCGAAGCGCGGTGGTTGAGCCATAAAAACCGCTTCCGACTACTGTGACTTTGCCAGATCTACTCATGAAATCCTCCTGAAAGTGAACTGGCTCAATCCTACTTTGCGTGTGGCAAAGTTAAAGACACTACAAAGAGGAGCAGGGTCACACCGATTGGGATGAGGAGTTCAATCGTCCGTTTTGTGAGGCTTGTTGTGTACGAGACATAGGCATAGAGCGCACCGCCTGCCGCGACCAAGATTGAACCGGTGCGAACTGCACTAAAAATGCCAAGTGTGACGCCGATTACAACTAGAGCAACCGAGATGATCTGCCAGAAGATTGTTGCCCCTTTGAGGGGTGGGAGTTTCTTGCTAAGCCTGGCCAGCACGAAGTGCCATCTCCACAACATTAGTGAGCAGCATGGCTCGGGTCATCGGCCCAACTCCACCTGGCATCGGTGCAATAAATCCAGCTACCTCAGCGACACCTGGATGGATATCCCCAAGAAGCCCCTCTGGGGTTCTCGTAATTCCTACATCCAATACAGCAGCACCTGGCTTGACCATATCTGGAGTCAAAAGATGAGCACTTCCAACAGCCGCAATCACGATATCGGCCCGCCGCGTATGAAAGGCCACATCTTTAGTAGCGGTGTGAGTGATCGTCACGGTTGCATCATCACCCTTGCGAGTGAGAAGTAGAGAGAGCGGTCGTCCCACGGTCAGACCTCGACCCATAATCACAACTTCAGCGCCTTTGGTGCTAACGCCATAGCGATGCAAGAGTTCCAAGATCCCGCGCGGGGTGCAAGGAAGTGGAGCCGGCTCCCCGATCACTAATTTCCCTAAGTTG
>CAIMBV010000188.1 GCA_903839355.1 uncultured Actinomycetes bacterium | reverse complement strand
GGATATTGAGTGTGCTTCTGGTACCAGACCAACATCAAGTGGATGGTGATCAGTGCTAAGAAGAGTCCAGGGAGAAGCAGGACGTGGACGATAAAGATACGAGGAATAAATGAGGTTCCAGGGAATGGTCCACCAAATGCGAAGAAGGCGAGGTAGGAGCCAACCACTGGAATTGCTTGCAGGATTGCTTCAGCGATACGGATACCTGTTCCAGAAAGTAGATCATCTGGAAGTGAGTAACCCAAGAAACCTTCAACGATTCCGAATGTCAGAAGTCCAACACCGATCAACCAGTTGAACTCACGAGGTTTACGGAAGGCGCCGGTAAAGAAGACGCGGAACAAGTGAGCAACGATCGCTGACATGAAGATGAGTGCAGCCCAGTGATGGATCTGACGCATCAAAAGTCCGCCACGAACATCGAATGAGAGATGAAGTGTTGAGTCATACGCCGCTGACATATGAACGCCAGAGAGAGGCAGGTATGAACCGTTATAGACAACTTCGCGCTGAGAAGGATCAAACCAGAAGGTGAGGAATGTTCCAGTCAACAACAAGATGATGAATGAATAGAGGCAGATCTCACCGAGCATGAAGGACCAGTGATCCGGGAAGACCTTTGTAAGGTTCTTCTTCAACCACTTTGCTGCGCCGGTGCGCTCGTCAACGTAGTTCGCTGTAGCTCCAGCGACCTTTTCACTCTTCTTCATTATTTATCACCCATGCTAGTTAGTAGTGAGTTATCCATTAGATGAGTTCCGCTCCCAGAAGCTTGGACCTACTGGAACAGTGAATGGTTGTTTAGCAACCAGATATCCATCGGCATTAACGGTGATTGCCAACTGTGGAAGTGGGCGAGCAGCTGGTCCAAAGATAACTTTGGCTGCGCGTGTCACGTCGAATGTTGATTGGTGGCACGGGCAGAGCAGATGGTGAGTCTGTTGCTCGTAAAGTGCTACGGCGCAACCCATGTGAGTACAGATCTTAGAGAAGGCGATGATTCCTTCGTGGGTCCATGAGAGACGCTCTGCATCGAGATTGAAATCCTCTGGACGCAAACGAATAAGAAGGACTGCGTCTTTTCCAGTGTTCTCAAGGGTGCGCTCGGTGCCTGCAGGAAGTTCTGGAAGAACTTGCGCAACCGCTCCAACTTCGAGATCAGATGGCTTGATTGGCGTTCCAGCGGGATCAAGGAGCAAGCGAGTGCCAGCGGCCCAGTCGGTAGTATCGAAGTACTTTCCAGGAAGTGGACCGGCATCACGCAAAAGAAGAAGTGGTGAAAGACCTACTAGGCCTAGAGCGAGTCCAAGCGAGCGCTTGATCAAACTACGACGGCCAAGTCCAGCAGCTCCAGCACGTTCTTTAATTGTTGCGACAAAATCTTCTCGATCTTCTTCTTCGGAACGAAATTCATGGCGTTCTGCGATGACCTCTTGATCGGGCATCAACTTCTTGGCCCACTGGATGGCGCCAAGTCCGATAAAGAGTGTTGATGCCGTTAAACCAAGTCCAAGTAGCAGCTGCTGCGCATTGGTACTTCCCATGACTGGGAGATAGAAAAATTTGTCTTTAGGAACTTTGATGTAGGAGACAATCGTAAGCACGGTACCAACGGCAGATAGCAAGAAGAGAATTGCCACTTGCTGTTCAGCGCGCTTAGCCGCCTTTGGATCTACATCGGCATTGCGATGCACATGCTCTGGAAGACCAGGATCTTGGAAGCGTTCTACTTGATTGCTCATGTTATTTCGCCTTCATTGCGAGCCATACAGCTGCGCCTATTATGAGACCCAGACCAAGAACCCAACCTAAGAGTCCTTCGGTTACAGGGCCTACACGTCCGAGTGATGCGCCACCTAGATTTTTCTCATGATCTGCAGCTTGTAACCACTTGATAATGGAGAGCTTCTCTTGAGGAGTAATAGTTGCATCGGTGAACTTCGGCATTGATTGAGGGCCGGTCACCATTGCTTCGTAGATGTACTTTGGCTCAACGCCCATGAGCGAAGGTGCGTACTTTCCGTTGGTAAGCGCTCCACCTTGACCGGCAAAGTTATGACACATTGCGCAGTTAGTTCTAAAGAGCTGTCCGCCAAGTGCGGTATTTCCATCGCGCTCATATGTAAGAGACTCGTTGGTTACAGCAGCAGGTCCAGGAGCGAGAGATGCGATGTAAGCAGCCAGGGCCGCTGTCTCTTCAGCGTTATAGACCGGCTTCTTCTGCATTGCCTGCTGGCTCATATCAGCCATTGGCATGCGACCCGTACCCACTTGGAAGTCAACTGCTGCAGATCCAACACCGATGAGTGATGGAGCGATTGATTGTCCTTCTGCATGAAGGCCATGGCAGGAGGAACAGCCGCGAAGGAAGATTTCTTTACCTTGCGAGACAAGGGTAGAAGTTCCAGAAGCAACGGTGGTCTGTGCGCTCGGAAGTGCAGAAGCTACGGCAAATGCTGAACCGATAGTGAAGAGTGCGGCAACGACCAGAATTGGTCCTGCGATGCGATGACGTCGGAAGCTAGAGAGGCGTTTCACGTGTAGCTCCTATTTGATCAGGTAGATCGTTGAGAAGAGGGCGATCCAAACAATGTCGACGAAGTGCCAGTAGTACGAGACCACAATCGCCGTTGTTGCTTGGGAGTGACCGAATTTGCGCGCCTTAGCAACGCGAATCAAAACGATCAAAAATGCAATGAGACCACCCGTTACGTGAAGTCCGTGGAAACCAGTGGTGATGTAAAAGACCGATCCATAAGCGCGCGAAGAAAGTGAAAGTCCATCGCGAACTAAGTTGGCATACTCATAAATCTGTCCGCCTACGAAGAAGGCGCCCATTAAGAAGGTGAGTGCAAACCACTCACGCATGCCCCACTTGGAAACTTTGAATATTGAACCAGTGCGCTTGTTTTGAAAACGCTCTGCGGCGAAGACACCGAACTGGCAGGTTACAGATGACAGAACGAGCACCGTGGTGTTGATCGCCGCAAATTTCACATTCAACATTCCCGTCGATTCAAGCCAGATCTTTGGGCCTTGAACCGCTCGCGTGGTGAAGTACATTGCAAAAAGTGCTGCGAAGAACATTAGCTCTGAGGAGAGCCAAACGATGGTGCCGACTGCCACCAGATTGGGGCGGTTGTTCTTGGCCGGGGCGTCTAGTGTGGTCACGCCCGCATTATTCCCGATTTCTCCCATTTTTAAGTAATAGGGGAGGTCGTGGGCGCGGCAATCGTGGGTGAGTCTTGTCACGCAAAAGATAGGATTCCGAGCATGCAAAGTAGCGAAATTTCTTGGGATCAGATCATTGCTCATTTGGCCGACCATGAAGATTTAATGGCCGGAGAGGCTAGATGGGCTATGGGTCAGATCCTGGGCGATTTGGCAGATAAAGAGACCATCAAGTCCTTCTTGCTCGGGGTTCAGGCAAAGGGGGAGACCTCCCAAGAGGTCGAGGCTTTTGTCTCTGTCATGTACCAGCACTGTGCGCCCATCAGCATTCTCGAAAGAGCGGTGGATCCAGTCGGTACCGGAGGAGATGGTGCCAATACGATCAATATCTCCACCACCGCAGCGATTATTGCGCGGGCAGCTGGGGCAAAGGTCATCAAGCATGGTGCCAGGGCCGCCTCCTCAAAATCAGGTGCGGCAGACCTCTTGGAGGCCCTAGGGGTCAATATCGACCTGGATGGGGCTCAAGTGGCCGCGACTTTTAGTGAAGTTGGAATCGGTTTTTGTTTTGCCCCCAAATTTCACCCGGCAATGCGCTTTGCCGCCCCAGCCCGTCGGGAGTTGGGTCAGGCCTCGGTCTTCAACATCCTGGGACCCCTTGCCAACCCAGCAAAACCAAAAGCGGTGGCTATCGGAGTTAGCAAGGCTCGCGTCATGCCGATCATGGCCGATGTGCTCCAAAAGCGTGGGGCAGAGGGATTTCTCTTCCGAGGCGATGATGGGATCGATGAGGTCACCCTCTCTACAACCACCCAGATCATGCAGATAGCGGGAGGAGCTTCGAAGGTGGAGAGTTTTGACCCCCGCAACCTTGGGATCGAATTTGCCCCCATCGAGGCGCTTGTCGGGGGAGATGCTGAGTTCAATGCCGCGGTCACCTTGCGCATCTTTGAGGGAGAGTTGAGCCCTGCTCGAGATGCGGTTCTGCTCAATGCCGCCGTGGCTCTGGCCGCTTACAACGCAGATTTTGGACGTCCCATAACGGAGCAGATCGCCGACGGGTATGCCGCAGCTACCAAAGCGGTCGACTCTGGAGAGGCGAAAGAGATCTTAAAGAGATGGGCCCTCTTTACCCAACAATTTAGATCAGCCTAGGTTCGCGTTTAATTCGTTTACGAGAAAACTTCTCGAGCTCGCCGAAGGTGGTTACTCCAAAACCTGCCAATCTTTCAAAGAGTGCATGCAACACCTCTACCGTGGTCTGAGCATCATCGAGCGCTCTGTGAGTCGGAGTCACTTGCGTGTTAAAGAAGACCGCCAAGGTACCCAGTTTGCAATCGAGGACCTCATCACGAGTTAGGACAGAACGTGCCAACCGGACGGTATCGACAACTTTGTATTTGGGCCACGGATACTCCAGTTCCCTGGAGGCGGCCTGCAGAAAACCGATATCAAAGGGGGCGTTATGCGCAACCAAAACGGTCTCGGCGGGAGAGCCGCAGAACTCTAGAAAAGTTGGAAATACCTCATCGATGATCGGGGCGAGGCGAACCATCTCATTATCGATGCCGGTCAATTCTGTAATGAAGACGGGGATGGGGGCTAGGGGATTTACAAAGGTTTTGAACTCTCCGATTAACTCACCACCGCGAACTTTTACCGCACCTATCTCCGTAATAACCGCTCCAGCATGTGGACTGCCACCCGTTGTTTCAAGATCCACCACAACAAAGGTCGTTTGGTGGAGCGGGAGAGATTCCATAAGAATTAAAGGCTACGCGAAGTAGCCGACATTTATTAGCGCAGCACCAAACTTAAAAAGAAAATAATTCCCATGGTTATAGGGAGAGTCTGCATCAGACCTCGCAAAGTTGAGACGGTTGCAGCCGCTCCAAAACGTCTTTGGTTAAAGGCTCCCAAGACCGATGCAATCACTGGGTAGGTGGAGAGCGCTCCTGCCACCTTTGCTCCAACATGTGGGGCGAGCGCACTGAGGGTGATCAACAATGTGAGCGTGACCAGAATGCGCACTGGTATCTCCCAGCGAGGTGGCGAAATCTTCTGGGTGAATGTGACGCTCTTTGGCCACAGACGCATCGCTACTAACCAGAGCAGAATCAAAGCTGGTGCCGTCACCCATATAGAAAACTTAAATGAGGTAACAAAGAGTCCTGTGGCTAGGCAGGCAATGGTTCCAATGGAGATCGCGATCAACCATGAATTTCGTAGCGCCGCATATGCGTATGCCCAACAAAAGACGATCAGCGCCATCTGTCCAAGCAGCACTCCATGAGCCGTTTTACCGGCAAAAGCCACACCCTCTTGCAATCCGATGATAAAAAGGAAGGGGCCTGTTGTAATAGGAAGGCCAATTAACCAACCACCAAATCGATCGCCGAATCTACGCTGCAAGTAGCTCACCGATAGAACTATTACGGGTGCAATGATGACTTTGAGGTAGAAGAGCGCGGTGAACATCAGGGTGGACGATACCCGAGGCCATGACTTAGATTGAGGTATGGCTACAAGTAATGCACCTGCTGGTTGGTTGGAAGATTATTACGCGCTCGGAAGCGACCATGCAGATATCGGAATTATCTTCGTTCATGGATTCACTGGATCACCAGCTTCTATGCGTCCTTGGGCGGCCTATTTTGAGGAGCGCGGTTACACCGTAAGCGTTCCACGTCTACCGGGCCATGCAACGCAATGGCAAGATCTCAACAAGGTGAAATGGCAAGAGTGGCCCGCTCGAGTGCAAGTTGAAGTCGACAAACTTAAGGGCATCTGCAAGAAGGTCTTTGTCTTTGGACTATCAATGGGCGGTGGAACCACCCTTAATATCGCTGAGAATAATGAGCTAGCTGGAATCTGCCTGGTTAATCCCATGATTCATATTCCAGGCAATCTCATTAAATTCGCCCCACTCCTTGCCCTTTTACAACCAGGGCGCGCATCGGTGGGAGATGACATTAAGAAGCCTGATGTCACTGAATGGGGATATGACGTGCTTCCTACAAAGGGCGTAGTGCAACTCAACAAGATGTTGAAGGAAACTCGGGCAAACTTATATAGGGTGAAGGCACCCACATTGCTCTTCCACAGCGTTGATGATCACGTTCTCCCGATATCTAATTCAAACATCATCATGTCCGAGATTGACAGCATCTCTGGACAACGAATCGAACTCACCAATAGTTATCATGTCGCAACGTTGGATTTCGATGCACCGCTTATCTTTGCTAATTCGTTAGCACACGTGGAGCAGTGGAGCTAGAAATTTATAATCTCTTTATGAGATGTGATTGATTCTAGAAAGTTCAGATCAGGGGTAACGCCGATACCTACGCCTTGTGGTACATGTAAGTAGCCGTCCTCCATCACAAATGGCTCGGTGATATCGCGATGATAGAAACGGCTGGATGCCGAAGTATCGCCAGGCAAGGTAAAACCAGGTAGCGCAGCCAGCGCAACGTTGGCGGCGCGACCAATGCCGGTCTCTAACATTCCTCCGCACCAGACGGGGATACCTTCATTTAAACAAAGGTCATGAATCTTTACTGCCTCGAGGTATCCACCAACCCGCCCGGGCTTGATGTTAATTACGGTAGTTGCTTTGAGCGCGAGAGCATCTTCCGCCGATCGCAGCGAGGTGATGGATTCATCGAGACAGATTGGTGTTTGAACTTGTTGCGCTAATTGCGCGTGACCGAGAATGTCATGTTCATTAAGTGGCTGTTCTATTAGTAGTAGATCGAACTGATCAAGTTTGGCGAGCAATTCTCCATCGCTGCGGGAGTAGGCCTGATTTGCATCGACTTGTAATGGAATCTCTGGCCAGTTTCGTCGCACCTCGCCAACGGGCTCTAAATCCCAACCTGGTTCAATCTTT
>CAIMBV010000187.1 GCA_903839355.1 uncultured Actinomycetes bacterium | reverse complement strand
GACGAGAATCAGTCGAGATGGGTGAGACGTGCGCCAATTTTGTGACATCTCTAAATACTGTTCCAATTTCGAAGATAGCGCACTCTTTGGCACCACGACTCAAATTGCGCTTGGTCGCATCCAAAAGTCCTGGGAGCAGATGTGTGCGAAGGAGCGGAGCTTGATCTGACATGGGATTGGCTAATTTGAAACTAGCCGCTCGTGCTCCCGTGAAACCTAAAATATCAATCGTCTCTTGATTTAAAAAGGGATAGTTGTAGACCTCGGAAAAACCTATATTGGCTAGGTAATGAGCCACTCCCCGTTTGCGATCTTGAATCGGGCTCAAAGTTGCATTCGCGCGACCCCGCGGGAGCGTTCCTTCAATTGAATTTAACCCAACTAAACGTCCAACTTCTTCGACTAAATCTGAAGGAGTTAACAGATCGCTGCGCCAGGTTGCAGGCGTAACTTTCCACAAAGCAGGACTGACAATCGTTATCTCACAACCAACTGTCTTTAAATGAGCCGCAACAGTCTCATGAGAGATGGTTGTGCCTAAAAGCCTCGTAACAAACTCGGGATCAAAATCAATCACGGGCATCGCTGGTATCGATCCAGCAGAAGCGCTTCCGACATATTTCGCACCACCGAGTTCAAGCAAGAGATGAGTGGCTCTTGCGCTTGCCTTTGGGGCAAGGGCTGGATCTACGGCGCGTTCTAATCTGCGCGAGGCCTCAGAAGAGAGGCGATGGAATCGGGAGTTCTTGGCGATTGAAATCGGGTCAAAGCGAGCTGCTTCAATTGCCAACCCTGTCGTTGTAGATGTGACTTCCGAATCGAGTCCACCCTTCGTTCCTGCAAGCGCCAAGGCCTGCACATCATCGGCGACGACAAGATTTGTTGCGGAGAGTTTGCGAATCTGACCATCCAATGTGGTGAATTCCGATTCGCGGTCTGCTCTTCGGATATGGAGTGAGCCTTGAATTTTTGAGCTATCAAAGGCGTGCAAAGGTTGCCCGAGTTCTAACATCACATAGTTAGTAACATCAACGGCGAGCGAGATAGAACGCATCCCGCACTTTTCAACTCTTCTGCTCATCCACAATGGAGTTGGGGCATCTGGATTGAACTCAGCAATTGTTCGGATATAAATAATGCTTGCTGCGCTGGGGTCGTCGATTGAAACTTGTACACCAGAAGTGTTGATTGGCAATGAATCCGTCTCAATCTCGAGAGCGGGGTCTGTATATGCAACACCAAGAGATGCGGCAATCTCTCTTGCTAACCCGCGAATTGAAAGCGCGTAACCTCGATCAGGATTTATGGCTACATCAAAAATCACATCGTTTATCTGAAGTAATTCGATGGCATCTTGCCCAGGGTTTCCTTCAGGAAGCACGATGATTCCGGTGTGATCTTCACTTAATCCGAGTTCACGTGCGGAGCAGATCATTCCATTTGAGGTGTGACCATAGGTTTGGCGCGCCGCGATAGCAAATCCGCCAGGCAATACCGCTCCAGGCAAGGAGACTACGACTAGATCTCCGACTGCAAAATTAGTGGCGCCGCAAATGACATAGCGAACCTCTGCCTCACCACAATCTAATCCAACGTATCGAATGGGCTTCTTCTGTCCTTCAACCTGCTCAATGGAGAGCACCCGCGCTACAACTAGCGGTCCTGTTAGATCGCTTCCCTGAATTTCAACGCTCTCAACTTCAAATCCAACTGATACAAATGCCTCTTCGATCTCGTCAGCAGAAAGTCCATCTGGAATCTGTGCAAATTCGCGCAACCACGATAGAGGAACTTTCATTTCACACCTGTTCCAAAACTCTGCGTAAAACGCAGGTCACCTTCAACGATGTCGTGCATATCTGTGATGCCGTGACGTACCATCAAAGTTCGTTCCAGCCCCATTCCAAATGCAAAACCGCTGTAAACATCTGGGTCTATCCCGCAAGCAACCAGCACTTTGGGATTAACCATGCCGCAACCGCCCCACTCAATCCAGCGCCCGTTGAAGTAGAAATCAACTTCGGCGCTTGGCTCAGTGAATGGAAAGAAAGAGGAACGCAATCTTGTTTTGACATCAGGCCCGAAGATTGAGCGCGCAAAATGATCGAGAGTTCCTTTGAGATCAGCCATAGTGATGCCCTTGTCGATTACAAGGCCTTCAACTTGCGAAAAAACTGGGGTGTGCGTTGCATCTAACTCATCGGCTCTATATGTGCGCCCAGGGCAAATCACATATATAGGAGGTTCTTCCTCCAACATAGTGCGAACCTGTACCGGAGAGGTATGAGTTCGCAACACAAGATGGGAATCGAGTGGCTCAATAAAGAATGTGTCCTGCATGGTGCGCGCTGGGTGATCAGCGGGAATGTTAAGGGCATCGAAGTTAAGCCACTCTGCTTCGAGCTCAGGTCCCTCCGCTACGCGGTAACCCATGCCGAGAAAGAGATCGCAGATCTCGTTGGTCAAAATAGTTAACGGGTGCAATCCACCTTTGGGAGTACGGCGAGCCGCGATAGAGACATCTACGCGCTCTTCTATCAAAACTCGTGCATCACGTTGCGCTTCTAATACTTTTGTTTGAGCCTCAAGCGCGGCAGCTACTTGGCCTTTAGCTTGTCCAATGATCTTTCCAAAGGTGGCACGCTCCTCAGGCGAGAGAGATCCCAATTGTTGATTTGCGCGAGCGATAGGTGATTTATCCCCCGCATGCTGGAGTCTTACCTCTTTAAGCGCTTCTAACGAGTCGGCTGCAGCAATTGCCGCTAGCGCGTGCGACTTTGCATCTTCAATGGATTGCTCTGAGAGAGTCATAGGTTGCAATCTTACTAAAATCCCGCTTAGTTAGAGAGAAAATACATAGTTATGGCGGCGGCGCTTGCCACATTGAAGCTCTCTGCATGTCCGCGCATGGGAATGGATATCCGCTGAAAAGCAGGTGGAAGTTCCGGCAGGCCACGTCCCTCGTTACCAAATACCAATACTGTTGCAGCCGACTTATCAATCTCATTTAATTCTTGGCTCGCCGAACCATCCAAAGCCACAAGAGCTAGATTGCGTGAGTATGCAAACTCTTCGAGAAGATCAAGTGGGATATCGTCCACAACTGGAATATTCCAGAGTGATCCGGCTGTGGAGCGAACAACCTTTGGACTATATATATCCACGCTCTGATCGCTAAATATCACCAAGTCAAAGCCACAGGCATCCGCTGTTCTTATTGCGGTGCCCGCATTTCCGGGATCTTGAATCTGCCAGAAATAGGCAACCTTGGTAAGTGGGCTATCTGCGAATCTCGATAGATCCGCCGGGAGATACTTGCAGAGCGCCAAAATTCCTTGTGGGGTCTGGGTATCTGCCATCGCGTTCATCACTTGATCGCTCACCATAATTACTTCATGGCGATCGATAATCTCTTGTGCGAACTCTGAACGTAATTTCTCAAGGCCCGAGTCGGTGAGATAGAGCAAGTCAATAAGGGGTGCAGTTGAAACCTTTGGGACTAGAGCGCTGCGAAGAGATTGCAGACCATCAGCGACAAATGTTCTCTCGAGGGTACGCAATTTT
>CAIMBV010000186.1 GCA_903839355.1 uncultured Actinomycetes bacterium | reverse complement strand
CCACTTGAGCTTCCAGGCGATGTTCCAGATCCACGCCTCCCACCAAGTGGTTGTCGCTTCCACCCTCGTTGCCCTGTAGCAATTGCAGAGTGCAGCGTCAGAGAGCCACAGATGGCGCAAACCCATGGGCGATGGAGTTCATGTCTGCTTAACAACGAATTACGAATCGAAGGGTCTGCGCATGTGGTTTAGCAATGGCAAGATCGTTGACGTTACTAGTGGCGAAATTTACGAGAATCGCCATTTTGAAATAGTTGATGGTCTCATCACGCGGATTCAACTTGATGCGCCACATAGCAGCGAGAAGTCAGTGGACCTCGGCGGAAAATATGTAATGCCAGGTATTATTTCTTGTCACACACACCTCTCCGTTGTCTTTCCTTTTAGCGATACCGATGAACAAGAGAACCCTGCCCTGACCGCGTATCGTTCAGCGCAGCGAGCACATCAAGCCCTCGTTGCTGGCATCACGACCATCCGTTGTGTCCACGAGCAGAATCAAGCAGATCTACTTCTTCGTAGAGCGATTGCCCGAGGGTGGAGTACCGGACCAAGAATTTTCGGTGCTGGCCGGGCTATTTCAACGCCGAACGGTCATGGAGCAGGCGGCGATTGCTCTTACGCAGAAGGATTTGAAGGCTTCTATCAGGCCGCGCTAGGTGAACTCGAGGCTGGCGCTGATCACATCAAGATCTTTATTACTGGTGGCTTGGCACATGCCGGAGAGAGCCCTGACACCCCAGAGATGACTGATGGTGAGATTGCTGGTGCGGTAAAGGCCGCTCACGAGCACGGCAAGTACGTGGTTGCTCATTCCGGAGAGTCGACCGCAATCATGCAGGCTCTTAATCAAGGAGTCCGAAGTTTCGAACATATCTACAATTTGAATGAGGAGACCGCCCAAGCACTCGCTTCGCGCGGGGCTTTTGTAACTCCTACGTTATGCGTGACTCGCTCTGAATCTTGGATGCGCAAAAATCACTTTGAAGAGCACTCCATCCAAAATGCGCTGCGTGCCAGCGAGCAGCATTTAGCAAGCGTTAAACGCGCGATTGCCGCCAATATTCCGATGGTCAACGGAACCGACTATCCGCCAGGAGATTTGGTCGATGATCTACCAGCAGCTCTACACGAGATGTATCTGATGCATGAAGCGGGATTAACTCCATTACAAACTATAGGTTCCATCACAACCATAGCTGCCGCTCTCTTAAACCAATCTGATTCATTAGGACAGATTGCTCCGAACTACTTTGGTGATTTCATCACGGTTGATGAGAACCCATTTAAGAATTTGGATACCTTGAGAGCGATCAGAAGCGTCTATCAAGGCGGAAACCTCATAAGGTCCAGCATTGCCTAGTGAGTCGGTACCCAATCTCGCTGATAAGTACCGCAAAGAGTTCTCTGTATTTCAAAATCTGCATTACCTCAACTCCTGCTCCCAGGGAGCGCTGGCGAACTCGGTAAAGCGCGGTTTAGCTGAGTATGTAGAGACGATGGAGATCCATGGTTCATCGTGGGGAGAATGGGCTGGCTACCAGGAGCGAGCTCGGGAATCTGTTTCGACATTTTTTGCAGTTCCCAAACACGAGGTAGCAATAACTACCTCTGTATCTGCCGCGATCTCAGCTGTCGCCTCTGCTTTAGATTTCACGGGAGTTCGGAAGAAGATCGTATTGACTGAAAATGATTTTCCGACCTCAGGTCAGATATGGCATGCCCAAGAAATACGTGGCGCAACGGTGGTGCACGCTCCGGCAAATCCAGATGGCACCGTAAATATGGGAGCGCTGCTCGAGATGATTGATACGGAGACCGCGCTGGTATGTATCTCTCACATCTGTTTCCGAAATGGGATTCGAACCGAGTTAGAGCCGATAATCGAGGCTGCTAAAAAAGTGGGTGCGCTAGTGATGATCGATGCTTATCAGAGCGTAGGAAGCGTTCCGATTGATATCAATGAATTACGACCCGATTTTCTCGTTGGGGGAACTCTTAAATATCTACTTGGGGTTCCTGGCACAGCTTTTCTATATGCGCGCTCCGAGACAACGTCAGAGTTAATTCCTACTACTACGGGCTGGTTTGCGGCACGCGATATCTTCACGATGGGCATTCACGAGTATGACCCAGCCACTGATGCCAGACGCTTTGAAAGCGGCACTCCTGCCGTCCCCTCGCTCTATCCAGCAGTGGCGGGGCTGGAGATCATCAACTCCATCGGTATTAATGACATCTATGCCTATGTGAGCGGAATTCATAATGCCATTCGTGAGGGACTGGAATCACTAGGCGCATCCATAGTGACGCCGCGAGATCCCATCAAACATGGGGCCATGTTGGCCATCGCATCCCGAGATCAAAATGCGCATGTTGCTGCTCTGGAGGAGTACAAAGTTATTACATCCTGCCGCGATGGAAATGTGCGGATCTCCCCACATTTCTACAATGATGACTCTGACGTAGAAGCCGTAGTATCAGCCTTCGCTAAGACCAGAGAATTGCTTGCGTAATAAGGGGCTACTACATGTCACAGATTGAGACCTACCAACTAACGTCAGATCTAAAAATCTCGCGGGCTATAACGGGTCTCTGGCAGATAGCTGACATGGAGAAGGATGGCAATCTCCTAGATCCCGCATCAACATCTGCATACATGGAGCCTTACGCGCAGCGCGGACTTACTACCTTTGATATGGCAGATCACTATGGCTCAGCAGAATTAATTGCAGGTTACTTTAAGTCGCATTCACCACTCGCTAACGATGTGAAGTTATTTACCAAGTGGGTACCCAAGCCCGGTCCAGTAACTCGCGAAGAGGTACGCACGGCGATACTTGATCGCTGCCAACGACTGCAGACCTCCCGAGTTGATCTGCTCCAATACCACTCCTGGACTTTTAGTAATCCCTATTGGCTCGACACCCTGCTCTATCTCCAGGAGCTAAAAGAAGAGGGACTCATTGGCGCTCTTGGAACCACCAACTTCGATACCGCACATCTGCGCATCGCGAAAAGTTCGGGTGTAGATATTGTTTCAAATCAAATTTCATATTCTGTGATTGATAAACGCGGAAGCGGAAAAATGGCCGACTACTGTGCTGAAAATGGAGTCGCGATTTTGGCCTACGGCACTTTGCTGGGTGGCTTCCTCTCCCATAAGTGGTTAGGTAAATCAGAGCCCACCTCTTCCAAGTTGTCGAATTGGTCTCTCATGAAGTACAAGCGTTTTATCGATGCCGCTGGTGGGTGGGCCAAATTTCAAGAGGTCTTACAAGTACTTAATGGTGTGGCCAGCGAAACAGGTCGATCAATTTCAACGATCGCTAGTAAATATCAATTGGGGCAGAAGGCCGTAGGAGCAGTCATTATTGGTGCCAGGCTTGGCGAAAACTCCTATTTGGATGATGCCGCCTCTCTCTTCGCCTTTGAACTCTCCGCAGATCAGCGCGAGCAGATCTCAAGTGTGCTCTCTACCCTCACGCCTATCCCCGGTGATTGCGGCGATGAATACCGCAAACCGCCTTATCTCACTGCTTCTGGCGACTTAAGCCATCACGTGGAGGATTTTCCGCCGGTCTACACCCCTACTGAGATCAATGGTCGCAGGCATATCGACTCGGGAACTCCTTGGGAATCGATCGCCGGGTACTCACGAGCGATTCAAGTCGGCGATCGCATTCTGATCTCGGGCACAACTGCAACTCACGGAAGCCTCTCCGTCGGGGCGAACGATCCAATTGCTCAAACTGATTTCGTGATCGACAAGATCGAAGCAACTCTGGAATCTCTAGGTGCAAAACTCTCAGATGTCGTGAGAACTCGGATCTACGTAACCGATGAGGCTAATTGTGATGCGATCTGCCGAGTTCACGGAGAACGCTTTGCAGAGATACGTCCAGCGAATACCTTGGTCGTCGCAAAATTAATTGGCGCTCAATACCTTGTGGAGATAGAAGCGGAAGCGGTGATCTTATGAAGAAGGTAGAACTGGTTCCTGGTTACTTTATCTCGCCTGTTATTAAGGGTGGATGGCAACTCAGTAGCGGTCACTCACTCAAGGCGCAGATTGCTGAAGAAGATGCCATCAAAGATATAGCGACCTTTGTCGAGGCCGGGATTTCCACCTTGGATTTCGGCGATATTTATACCGGTGTTGAAGTTTTAGTCGGTAAGGCACTCAAGTCGCTCGGGCAACGTGAGAAGGTACAACTACATACCAAATATGTTCCGAACGAGACGTTTTTAGATACTTATGACCGAAGTGATGCCAGAGCAATTGTTCACAGATCTTTAGAGAGATTAGGCGTTTCACAGGTCGACCTCGTTCAATTCCATTGGTGGCGCTACGAGGCGCACCACTACCTCGCCGCCTTGGAAGAGCTCTTCTTACTCAAGGAAAAGGGTTTAATCCGTGAGGTCGGGATTACAAACTTCGATCTTCCGCGTTTGATCGAGATGGTCGATGCCGGCTTTAAACCTGCCAGCATCCAACTGCAGTACTCCATCTTCGATAGAAGACCCGAAGAAGGAATGGTCGACTATTGCCTAAATAATGGGATCGGAATCTTGTGTTATGGGACGGTCGCCGGAGGATTCCTCTCCGAGCGATATCTCAAGGTTCCAGAGCCAGGCGAATATGAAACCCGCTCTAATGTTAAATACAAATTGATTATTGATGACTTTGGCGGATGGGAACTCTTTCAAGAGCTTCTAACGCGCTTATCTTCAATAGCTTCGGCTCATGGAGTTGATATTGGAACTATCTCTTCGGCATACACGCTGCAACAGCCGGGGGTTAAGGGAGTCATTGTTGGTGCGAGAAATCTCGACCACCTGCAGAATAACTTGATGATTCCAGAAGTCGTTCTCACCGATGCCGAAAAAGCATCCATTGCAGAAGTCTTGAGCAGATCTACTGGCCCAACTGGACCGGTCTACGATCTAGAGCGCTATAACGAACGCCATCGCAGCATCATGCACACCAACAATAATTAGGTAAGTTGGGTCGAATCCAAAGTTACAGTTTTTGTTCGCTCGATGCGCATGACCAATCTCTCTTCGGGATCAGGACAAGCGACCAGCGAGTCACTCTCTAACCAATCATTAGCTGGCAAGGCGCGTTGCTTGGCGGGGAGAAGTGGAAGTACTGAAGCTATGGCGTACATACAAAAATGTTTACCTTCAGGGATGCGAAGCTCAGAGCTATTTGTGACTTCAAAATAATCTCCCACCTGCATTCCGCAGACAGGACGCCCTTCAATGCTGTCTACGACTACCCGAAGATCATAAAGTTCCACTTAGTTCTCTCCCTCCTGCGAAATCGCGTAATTGGTAATCGTCGTTCTGATCTCCCATAACTCGGGAAAGAATAGGAATGAATTTAGCCTACCTAAGACCTCAACGGGAGTACCTTGAGTACCAGAGACCTTTGCACCAATACTTCGCTCCACAACCTTGAAATGGCGAGTGCGCCATAGATACATACGTTCATCGATCTCAAGCAGCCCCTCAGCGAGTCGATAGAGCTCATCATGTTCTTCGTGGTTGAGAAATAGTTCAAGGAGAGTAAGCCCCTCGGCTTCAAGCAGCCGGGTGAATTCATCCCAGAGGCCTGGAATCACCTTTCGTACGCTATTAAAACCAGGTGAGTCAAAACCAGATCCATGCCCAAGGGCGCGCCTTACCTGCTGATAGTCCCACGGTGACATCTGTTCCAACATATCTAATGGTTCGTGGCAATACTCAATGCAGAGAAGAATGCGTGGGAATAGGCGAAGAGCCATCTTGGGGTTGTTTGCCGCTAAATATTCCAAACTTTTCGATATCTCGGAGGTGGCAAGTTTCAACCATAATTCCGAGGTTTGGTGCACAACAGTAAAGAGCAACTCATCGCGATGAACCCACTCCTCGGGTCCCTTCTGCAAACGCAAGAGTTCTGAAGTGCGAATGTATCTTTCGTAGTCGCTATTGCCTTCACCTTCAAGGATCTGATCTGGACCGTAACTCATGTGTATTCAGGCTCCGACTCTTTACACGGACGCTGCATCGACTGCGCAGTGCGATGCAACGCATTATAAATATCAATCATGAGCCTACATGAGCATCCCCTAGAATTCTCCTCATGTCCTCGATAGATAGATCCCATCTTAAAAAATTGACAGAGATTGAAGAAGAGAGATTCCTTGCGTTGCATCCAAAGAGCGGTGAACTCTTCGCTCAAGCCAAGAACGTGATGCCAGGTGGAGTTCCAATGTCTTGGATGGCGAAATGGCCTGGCGCATACCCAATCTTTGTAGACACCGCCCAAGGGGCGCGATTTACAGATGTCGATGGTCACGAGTATGTGGATCTGTGCCTAGGAGATACCGGTTCGATGACGGGTCACTCACCAGCTCCTACCGTCGCGGCCATTCATGCCCAACTCAAGCGCGGCTTAACTGCGATGCTTCCCACTGAAGATGCTGTAATCGTCGCATCGGAGTTATCACGACGTTTTGGTCTACCACTCTGGCAATTCACCGTGACTGCAACTGATGCCAATCGACATGTAATCCGCTACTCCAGGTTGATCACAGGTCGCTCAAAGATCATCGTCATCGACAAGTGCTATCACGGTTCAGTCGATGAAACTTTTGCAACACTTGATGAGTCCGGCAGAACAATCAAGCGTCCTGGCAACTTAGGTGCCCCAGTTGATCTTGCAGAGACCACACGCGTCGTGGAGTTCAATGATCTTGCTGCAATGGAGGCGGCTCTAGCGCAAGGTGATGTTGCTGCCATATTGATGGAGCCGGCGATGACAAATATCGGCATCGTTCTTCCAGAAGCTGGTTACCTACAAGCGGTGGGTGAGCTCGCCAAAAAATATGGCGCGGTCTGGATTATCGATGAGACACACACAATTTCAGTTGGACCCGGCGGACTGACCGCCTTACATGGACTGAAACCAGATGTGCTGACCATCGGCAAGGCAATCGCTGGCGGCATTCCTACTGGAACTTTTGGAATGCGTTCAGAGATTGCCGATCGCATCAAAGCAAAAGTTGAACGTGAACTCATTGATACCGGTGGAATTGGAAGCACTCTTGCGGGAAATGCGCTTAGTTTGGCTGCAATGCGAGCAACGTTGACAGAGGTCCTTACAGATGAGGCCTTTGCTCAGATGGTCGGGCTCGGATCACTGTGGTGTGATGGGGTGGATGCAGCGATTAGAGAATTTGATCTACCTTGGTACTGCTCTCGCCTAGGCGCACGTGGTGAGTACCTCTTTCAGCCATCCGCGCCCCGCACAGGTAAAGAGGCCTCAGATGCAGGTGATTTTGAACTTGAGCAATATGTTCACCTTCGCCTACTCAACGATGGATTCCTTATAACTCCATTTCACAATATGGCTCTGGTCTCTCCTGACACGACGGAGGCCGACATCGCCGCTCACACAACTGCCTTTCGATCTATGTGCGCTGATTTGGTCTCTGCTTAATGCAATTTATTAACTTACTGCGGCCACATAGAACCGTTCCTAAGACGAGTTGGACTGCACCTGATCAATGGTCCCTCACCCCATTGCGACTGCTCATCCTGGCCTTTGGGCTTACGATCTTTGGCTTCGGTGAGGCCCTTTTGATCCAATCAACTTTAGGTAACACTCCCTGGGCAGTCTTATCTCAAGGTTTGAGTCGTCACACTCCCCTCTCACTCGGCTGGTCAACTTTCTTCATCAGCATCGTTGTGCTTCTCGGCTGGATCCCACTTAAACAGCGGCCTGGATTTGGAACTCTAGCCAATATCGTGATTATCGCCTTTATGCTGCAGATAGGTACCGACATATTTCCCATCGAGCACCACACTCTCTGGATTAGGTTCGCATATGTATTCGGAGGGATCGCGCTCATTGGATGTGGGTCGGCCTTCTACATCACCTGCGGACTTGGCCCCGGACCTAGAGATGGGCTCATGACTGGACTGCACCGAGTAACAGGTGTCCGAGTCGGTCGGGTTCGGTTAGTTCTTGAAATTATTGTCTTTAGCGTGGGATGGGCGTGTGGTGGTCGAGTAGGAATCGGAACCCTCTGCTTTGCACTCTTTATTGGAAACTCGGTTGCAATTTGGTTAGGGCTTGTTCGCCATCTTGAAAATGTTATCGAGCATCGGCGGGGTTAATTTTTTAGTAAATGTATTTTGTTGGCTAGGGTGATAGCTCCCAATCACCTTAATCTTCTGAGCTGATGGTGAGACAGCTGTAAACGTCGCACCATGACCGAACTTTGGTCGGGGCGTAGGCACTTCAAAATCCATCTCTAATAGTTGTGCAATAAGCCCAGTCCATGCAAAATTACCAAGAGCCACAAAGGTTTTAACGGTTGGAAGAAGAAGCTCAATCTCATTGGCCATAAAAGGCGCACATGTTGCTTTCTCTTCTGTCGTGGGTTTGTTATCTGGAGGAGCACACCTCACTGCACATAAAATTCTGGTTCGAAAGAGTTCCTGTCCATCCTTACGAGATTCACTGATAGGTAATTTGGCGAGGCCACAACGGTGCAGGGATGCGAAGAGAAAATCACCTGAACTATCTCCAGTGAATATCCGTCCAGTTCTATTTGCGCCATGTGCTCCTGGCGCCAACCCAACGATCACTATCTCGGCCTTTGGATCGCCGAATCCAGTAACAGGTTTACCCCAGTAGTCATGATCGGCGTAGGACTTTCGCTTGGTGAGAGCCACTTCTTCGCGCCACTCAACCAGGCGAGGACAAAGTGTGCATTGAGTAATCGCCTTATCGAGCGCGGCGATGGTCTTATATTTCGGCAAGGCCCCAGGCGATTCCATCGAGAATGTCGGATTCAGATGTCACAAACTCTTGTGCCCCAGTAAGAGTCATGACGCGAGAGAGCACCAAAGCGCCAGATGTAATTACATCGACTCGACCAGGATGCATATATCCCAGCGCGGCAATCTCATCACGAGACATGGAGGCAAACATGCGAGCAACCTCATGCACTTGTTGTGCACTAATTCGTGCCAGATGAATCGAATATCGATCATATTCCAGGAGCCCTAGCGCGGCTGCGGCGACTGTAGTTGCGGTTCCAGCCACGGCGATGAGGGTCTGTGCTGCCGTGAAATCGACATGCTCTCCCGCTTCGGAGATAGCGGCATCAATATCAGCCGTAGCCGCAGTTAATTGAGCAGAGGTCGGCGGCTGATGATTGAGGTGACGCTCTGACATACGAACGCAACCGATATTTACCGATCTAGCGCTTTCTACTGAGCGCTCCCCTAAAACAAATTCAGTTGAGCCGCCACCGATATCTACAACTAAGAATGGTGCTAGCTCTTGGCCCAACTCCTTCGTGGCTCCCAGAAAAGAGAGAGCAGCCTCCTCCGAACCCGGGATTACCTCTGGAGCAACTCCCAAAATATCTTCGACTCCATCGATGAATAGATCTCGATTGGATGCATCTCTCGTGGCGCTCGTCGCGCAAAATCGTAGGCGTTCAACCCCTTTTGCACGAAGTACCGATGCGTATTCCTTTGTGACAGCTAAGGTTCGTTCGATCGCCTCTGGCGCAAAGGCTTTGTTCTTATCTACTCCTTGACCCAACCTAACAACCTGCATGTCGCGATGTACTTCGCGAAAACTGCTCCCATCAATATCTGCAATGAGAAGACGAAGCGAATTAGTTCCACAATCAATCGCTGCTACTCGCATGGGCTCGCCTTCCACCAATCGGGAAGTTCTGCCAGAGCTTCATCGCCGAATGGATTCACTCCTGGCCCAGCTCCTAATGAATGAGCAACGAGTGAGTGTAAACATTTAACGCGGTCGGGCATTCCTCCTGCGGTGATTCCCTCAACTTCTGGCACATCCACCCCAAGCGCAGCTCGTGCCGCTAAATAATCATCATGGGCTGCGTGGTATTCACCTGCAAGATCGGGATCAACTTCAAGTCTGCCCTGCATATCTGCCATCAAACCAGAGCTCTCCAAAGTTGAAATCGCACCAGTCAGCCGAGGGCAGGTGGCGTAGTAGAAAGTTGGAAATGGAGTGCCATCTGATAAACGTGGTGGAGTCTCAACAACATCGGGTTTGCCACAGGGACAACGATGGGCGATAGCGTGAACATCACGCGGAGTGCGACCAAGTTGTTGTTGAATCGCCGCAAGATCTTGCTCTGTGGGTTTTTCGCTCATTAGTTTTGATGTGCGCTTTCGATCGTTGAAATCAAACGTGAGTACCAGGGCGTTACTCCGGGTGCGACTCCTTCAATTGGAGCTACCGGTACCGTCTGTGCTGCACTCGTTTGGGAGTTGGAAAGTACAACGTACTCCCGCTCGCCAGGAAAGACGTAGTGCAGTCGGATACGAGCCTGGGATGCCACATAGGTAGGGTCGGTCCAAAGGGTGAGTTCTTTCTCTGCCTCGTGCAGAGTGGCAGCGGATTGGGCCAACTGCACTTTATAGGCATCAATCTGGGCACGTTGCGCAAAATAACTGTGCAGCGGTGGGGCCAAGGTTATTGCGAGAACCAAAAGCACCGTGGCGAAGGCTAAGCTCCGCCCAGATATGCTCTTGAACATCAAGGACTCTTAGCGGTTAGCCATTAAAACGTGGGAAGGCCCCGCGTCCAGCATATAAAGCCGACTCAGCCAGCTCCTCTTCGATGCGCAGAAGTTGGTTGTACTTTGCAACGCGCTCAGTACGAGCTGGTGCACCAGTCTTGATCTGTCCGCATTCCAACGCGACTGCCAAGTCAGCGATAGTTGTATCTTCAGTCTCACCCGAGCGGTGCGACATCATTGATCGATAAGAGTTGCGATGCGCAAGCGATACGGCATCGATGGTCTCTGTCAGAGTTCCGATTTGGTTTACCTTAACGAGCAGGGCATTTGCAGCGTTCTCTTTAATACCACGTGCTATACGCTCTGGATTTGTTACAAAGAGATCATCGCCAACGATTTGAATCTTAGATCCTAACTCTGCAGTCATCTTTGACCAGCCTGCCCAGTCATTTTCATCAAGCGGATCTTCGATGGAAACTATTGGATATGAAGAAACAAGACCGGCATAATAGGCGATCATCTGGTCGCTGGTTTTCTGCTTACCTTCGAAGGCATATGTGCCATCCTTGAAGAATTCGGTTGCAGCAACATCCATCGCGAGCGCAATATCCGTACCTGGCTTAAATCCTGCTGCTTCGATCGCCTCTAGGATCAAATCGAGTGCGGCGCGATTGCTATCTAGATTAGGAGCAAATCCGCCCTCATCGCCGACGCTGGTCACTAAGCCACGCTTTTTAAGGACCGCCTTGAGTGCATGGTAAATCTCAGCACCCCAACGCAGGGATTCCTTAAATGACTCGGCGCCAATTGGAGCAACCATGAACTCTTGAACATCAACGTTGGTATCAGCATGTGCACCACCGTTGAGAATATTCATCATTGGAACTGGCAAGGTGTGAGCTGTTGGCCCACCGATATAACGGAAGAATGAGAGATCTGCGCTATCGGCTGCGGCGCGAGCGGCGGCGAGTGAGACACCCAGGATTGCGTTGGCGCCTAAGCGAGATTTGTTCTTGGTGCCATCCAGAGCCAACATCTCAGCGTCGATAAGACGTTGATCTTGAGCGTCATAGCCAATAACTGCAGGAGCGATCTCATCAATGACGAAATTAACCGCCTTTTCGACACCCTTTCCGCCATAGCGCTTTCCGCCATCGCGAAGTTCAGCAGCTTCAAAGGCACCTGTAGATGCACCGCTTGGAACAGCGGCGCGAGCGCTGGTTCCATCTTCTAGAAGTACTTCAACCTCAACGGTTGGGTTTCCGCGAGAATCTAGAATTTCGCGAGCGTGTACCGCATCAATTAGTGCCACAGGTTTCTCCTTTTAGTTGTTATGGGTTAATTCTAGCGAGTTGAGTCCGATGCCTCGGCCTCATATGCATGGATTCGATTGATATAGGACTTCGTAGCGGTACGTAGCGCTATCTCAGCATCTATACCCAGCTTTTGAGCCTGATCCACTATGCCCAAGAGGATCTCGCCCAATCTCGCCTCATCAGTATCGCTGGGAATAGTGACAGGGTGGGCAACAGGAAGTGAATATCCATATTTATCTGCGCGATAGATGACTTTGGCAGCAAGCGCCATCGCAGGTTGGGCGAGCGGTACCCCATCTGTGGCAGAGGTTCGGCCCTTCTCCTCGCGCTTCTGCCTCTCCCAATTCTCAAGAACATCATCAAAGGTGACCTCTGAATCGGTGAAGACGTGGGGGTGACGTCGAATTAATTTATCTGCAATCCCTCGCGCAACATCCTCAACAGAGAATGGATCGTTGGGATCTTCTTCGGCGATGGCAGAGTGAAAATAGACTTGAAGCAATACATCGCCCAGCTCTTCGCGCATCGCGGTGCGATCTCTCTCATCCACCGCTTCGGAGTATTCGTAGGCCTCTTCTAGAAGATATTTGAGAAGTGAGTCATGAGTCTGTTCGGCATCCCATGGGCAACCACCAGGCGAACGCAAGCGATGCATGACCTCTTTTAGACGTAAGAGCTCAGAGGTCATGATTGCGGAAACTCTACTTCGTAGTTGTTGAAGTGCTTGAAGCAGTGGCAGGTGGGTTAACAGTTACATTTGTTGAATCCCACGTTCCATACTTCTTATCGATCTTGACGCCCTCTTTGGCGGCTTGAGCTCGAACCAGAGCTTGCACTGCAGTTCCGGAATTTGATACCGAGGTACCTTGCTTCTCGACGAGTGCGGTTAGCGCCTCGACATAAAGAATCTCTCGTACATAGCCAGGGAAATCTGTAGATGCGATGCTCGCAGATACCTCACCCGACTTTAGTTTTGCGGCGCTTCCCTCTTGCTTCAAAATTGCGGCTTCGCGTGCGGTCACTTGCGCATCGGTTACGGATACGCCATTCGCGGCGGCGGTGTCAGCTAGTAGCGTTGAGATGATGTAGTAATTAAGTTCTTCAGCGTTGAGGGCGTCTCCAAAGGCCAACTGCATACCGGTGGTAGAGACGGTCTTACGCTCGGCAACGATGGTCTTGACGCTGTTGTTGATCTCGCTCGCCGTAATTTTGGTCTTGCCAACGGTCGCTGCTGGGGCAGAGGAATCCAAGACAAACCAGAGAGCGACTCCAGCACCTGCCACAACTAGTACGCCAACTACGGCAGTAAGAATCTTCTTCACGCGCTGCTCCCTAGAGATTGTGCAGGACTTCCATAGTCCACGACAGGACAGAAGTATCGCCTACGGAGGCATTTTCAAGCCAATTTGGTGCGGTATTACGGGCAATAAGAGCGCTTTTCGTTGCCTGTTTGATCAAAGTACCTGGATAGAGCCGCTCTAATCGCAATTGTGCCGATTCTGGGAGGGTTATGGGCGCCACCTTAAGGAATTTGCCCTGCCAAACCACCTCTGTGAGTTCCATACTCTTCGCCTTGGTACGAATGCGGGCAACCTCAATGAGGCTTCGAGCTGGCTCGGGTAATTCTCCGAAACGATCGACTAACTCCTCAACGATGGAGTTGAGCCCAGCGCCATCAACGCAATCCGCCATTCGCCGGTAGAGATCAAGTCGAAGTCTCTCCGATGGCACATACTCAACGGGAAGATGGGCGGTGATGGGAAGTTCAACTTTGCACTCTTTAATACGCGGATTTACATCAACGTAGCCGGTTTTAAAGTCTTCCACGGCCTCACCAACCATGCGCATGTAGAGATCGAATCCCACTTCAGCGATATGGCCAGATTGCTCTCCACCTAACATATTTCCGGCTCCGCGAATCTCTAGATCCTTAAGAGCTACCTGCATTCCAGAACCTAGATCGGTATTGGTTGCAATCGTTGTGAGGCGATCATGCGCAACCTCCGTGAGAGGTTTATCTGGCGAGTAAAGGAAGTAGGCATACGCCCGCTCGCGTCCACGTCCCACGCGTCCACGCAATTGATGTAACTGCGAAAGTCCAAATGCATCTGCTCGATCAACAATCAGCGTATTGGCATTGGGAATATCTATTCCGCTCTCGATAATTGTGGTGCAGACCAAGATATCAAAATCTCGTTGCCAGAATCCTAAAATTACATCTTCTAATTCGCGTTCGCTCATCTGGCCATGGGCGACGCGGACCCGCGCTTCCGGAACCAACTCTTTGAGCCGTGATGCCACACGGTCGATACTCTCGACTCGATTGTGTAAGAAAAAAATCTGTCCATCGCGAAGAAGTTCGCGGTGAATCGCCGCGGTTACTTGCTTCTCATCATAAGGGCCGACATATGTAAGTACAGGGTGGCGTTCCTCCGGTGGAGTGGTGATGTTAGACATCTCGCGAATACCAGTGATCGCCATTTCGAGGGTACGAGGGATCGGAGTAGCTGACATTGAAAGTACATCAATATTTGTGCGAGCCTTCTTCAGCTCTTCTTTGTGCTCTACGCCAAATCGTTGTTCCTCATCCACAATGACAAGTCCTAGATCACGAAAAATTACATCTTTGGACAAGATGCGATGCGTTCCAATAACAACGTCGATACTTCCCGCGGCAAGGCCTTCCAAAATTTCTTTGGACTCCTTGGCGGTGTTGAATCGAGATAACCCCGCGATTCTTATTGGAAATCCCGCATATCTCTCTTCGAAGGTTTTGAGATGCTGCTGCACCAAGAGAGTTGTCGGCACCAAGATGGCGACTTGCTTTGCATCCTGTACCGCTTTGAATGCGGCTCGAATTGCGATCTAGGTCTTTCCATAACCCACATCGCCGCAAATCACCCGATCCAAGAT
>CAIMBV010000185.1 GCA_903839355.1 uncultured Actinomycetes bacterium | reverse complement strand
AGTTGGCGCGACGTTTCAATGCGCGCGGAACCGTGGGAGATCAACGTATTGAGGCGACGGCAATCCATCGCGATTTGGGTCGTGAGATTTAAGGTATGAGCCATCAACGAGTTGTGAGTCTTGGTGGAGGTCATGGTTTAGCTGCAACCTTGACTGCAATGCGCGGAGTGACTTCTGAGATCACCGCCGTAGTAACCGTTGCGGATAATGGTGGCTCGAGTGGACGATTACGTGATGAATTCGGATCGTTGCCGCCAGGCGATCTGCGTATGGCACTTGCAGCGTTATGCAGCGATGACGAATGGGGACGCGGCTGGGCTGATGTAATGCAGTATCGCTTTCGGGGAGAAGGTGATCTCAGCGGCCACGCCCTCGGAAATTTGTTGATGATGGCCCTCTGGGAGATGGATGGAGATCCAGTTCGCGGAATTCGTCAGGTGGGAAAGCTGCTTCGAATCGTCGGTGATGTGCTTCCCATGTCGCTAGATCCTTTGGATATTGAGGGAACATTCAACACCGCCTCTGGGCGCACTATTGTCCGAGGACAGGTGCAGGTAGCAACGGCTAAGGGGCGGATCGAATCCCTGCGACTGATCCCGGAAAATCCCCGCGTAACTCCGCAAGTTCTAACAGCCATCGAAGCGGCCGATTGGATCACCATCGGTCCAGGCTCTTGGTTCTCCAGCGTGATGCCGCATCTGCTTCTACCGGAGTTGGCTAGCGCCGTTGTTAACTCGCGTGCCAAGCGGATCATGGTTCTTAATCTCCCGGAGCCCGATTCGATTGATGAATTTGCTGGCTCTTCGGCTGAGGATCATTTGGAATTTATCTTGCAACACGTGCCACATCTGCGAATCGATTTTGCGGTTGTCGATCCGGCGTCGATAGAGAAGAACTCCAAACTTAAAGGTTTGGTTGAGGGTTTAGGTGGCGAGCTAGTGGTCGCCCCACTGGCGCAATCTCCTGGCAGTTACCATCACGATGTAAAAAAACTTCGTGCAGTTTTCGCCCACATTATGGAGTGAACCCTGCTTAGATTGCCGTATGGCTATGACTGCATCAGTGAAAGACGAGTTGAGTCGACTCAATATTTCAAAGCCATGTTGCCGCAAGTCTGAGGTATCTGCACTTCTGCGTTTTGCAGGTGGGCTTCACATCGCCTCAGGTAAGATCGTTATCGAAGTTGAACTAGATACAGCACAGGTTGCTCGCCGCCTTCGTAAAGATATTGCAGAAATTTATGGACATGAAAGTGAGTTATCGGTTCTCTCTCCCAGTGGTCTGCGCAAGGGGAGTAGGTATGTAGTTCGCGTCGCATCCGAAGGGGATGCACTCGCTCGGCAGGCGGGATTGATTGATGCAAATGCTCGCCCAATTCGCGGGCTTCCACCACAGGTTGTCTCTGCTGGAATTTGCGATGCCGAAGCGGCATGGCGTGGAGCATTCTTGGCACATGGATCTTTGACTGAGCCAGGTCGTTCATCAGCCCTCGAAATTACCTGCCCAGGACCAGAAGCGGCGCTTGCTCTTGTTGGAGCGGCTCGGAGATTGGGAATAACCGCCAAGGCGCGGGAGGTTCGAAATGTAGATCGTGTAGTAATTCGTGACGGAGATGCTATTGGAGCTCTGCTGACCAGGCTTGGCGCCCATGAGAGCGTCTTGGCTTGGGAGGAGCGCCGAATGCGGCGCGAGGTGAGGGCTACCGCTAATCGTTTAGCCAACTTTGATGATGCAAATCTTCGCCGTTCTGCCCGAGCCGCTGTCGCTGCGGCAGCTCGCGTAGCACGGGCTCTCGAAATTTTAGGTGAAGAGATCCCGGGTCACCTTAAAGAAGCGGGTGAATTACGCATAAATTACGGTCAAGCGAGCCTCGAAGAGCTCGGTTCACTTGCTTCTCCGCCCATGACTAAAGATGCAATAGCCGGCCGAATTCGAAGGCTTTTGGCTATGGCAGATAAGCGAGCCCATGATTTAGGGATCCCAGATACAGAGGCCGGGCTTAGCCCAGAATTATTGGCTGAATAGCCGCACTGATAGGATTTTGCCATCACAGTGTCGTGATTCTTGATTGCGCTTCTAGAAAATTTCATTATTTGAGAAGGTGGGAAATAAAGTGATTCGTGTTGGAATTAATGGTTTTGGTCGCATTGGACGTAACTTCTTCCGGGCAGCGCTGCTCTCGGGAGCCGATTTCGAGATTGTTGGAATCAACGACCTCACTGATAATCACACCCTTGCTCACCTCTTGAAGTACGACTCAATTTTGGGTCGCCTAGGTCTTCCTGTGACCTATACCGAGGATTCAATCACCGTTGGAGATAAGACCATCAAGGTCTTCGCTGAGCGCGATCCAGCTAATCTGCCTTGGGCATCGTTGAATGCAGATATCGTCGTTGAATCAACCGGATTCTTCACCAAGGCCGCCGACGCTAAGAAGCACATCACAGCTGGCGCTAAGAAGGTCATCATCTCAGCACCTGCAACAGATGAGGACATCACCATCGTTCTAGGCGTTAACGAAGATAAGTATGACGCCGCCGCTCACAACGTAATTTCAAATGCATCTTGCACCACCAACTGCCTGGCACCTATGGCCAAGGTTCTTGATGAAGAGTTCGGAATTGTTCGCGGACTTATGACCACCGTCCACGCATATACAAACGATCAATCTCTCCATGATCAACCACACAAGGATCTACGTCGCGCTCGCGCAGGTGCTCTCTCCATCATCCCAACTTCGACTGGCGCAGCTAAGGCGATCAGCCTCGTGCTTCCAAATCTCAAGGGCAAGCTAGATGGATATGCACTTCGAGTTCCAGTCCCAACCGGTTCTGCAACCGACCTCACTGTGGAACTTGCTCGTGAAGCAAGCGCCGCAGAGATCAATGCAGCAATCAAGAAGGCTGCCGAAGGTCCACTTAAGGGAATTCTTCGTTACACCGAAGATCCAATCGTCTCGGCAGATATCGTCACTGATCCAGCATCATGTATCTTCGATGCAGGTCTCACAAAGACAATCGGAACCACAGTCAAGGTTCTCGGTTGGTACGACAACGAGTGGGGTTACTCAAATCGCCTCGTTGATCTCGTAACTTTTGTGGGTAAATCTCTCTAATGAGTTTCACTGCGCTTCAATCACTTGATGTGGCAGGCAAGCGTGTTCTGCTCCGGTGCGACCTTAACGTCCCTATTAAAGAGGGCGTCATCAGAGATGATGGTCGCATCCGGGCTTCGCTGCCAACCATTAAATATCTCATCGATAACGGCGCAAGTGTCGTTATAACCGCGCACTTGGGTCGCCCTAAGGGCGAACGCAATCCCGATATGACCCTTGCTCCAGTTGCACACCGCCTTGGTGACCTTCTTGGCTCACCTGTCATCTTCTCCTCCGAAATCGTTGGAGCAGAAGCCGATGCGAAGAAAGCTGCGCTTCTTCCAGGACAGGTACTCCTACTCGAGAACATTCGTTATGAAGCGGCTGAGACCTCTAAAGATGAGTCCGAGCGTGTTGCACTTGCTACACAGCTTGCTCATGGGATGGATCTCTTCGTCAGTGATGGATTTGGAGCAGTTCACCGCAAGCATGCCTCCGTTTACGACGTTGCCAAGATTTTGCCGAGTGCAGCGGGCTTCCTCGTTGCAGCAGAAATCGAAGTCCTCAAGAAGTTGACTGAAAATCCCGATCGTCCGTATGGTGTTGTTCTTGGCGGAGCCAAGGTCTCGGACAAGATTGGCGTGATCAAGAATCTTCTAGGAAAAGTAAATGTCCTCGCTATTGGTGGAGGAATGCTCTTCACATTCCTCAAAGCCCAAGGCCACGAAATTGGAACTTCTCTCGTCGAACTCGAACTTCTCGATGATGTTAAGAAGTTGCTCCAAGAAGCAAAAGATCTTGGTGTAGAGTTACTTCTTCCGACAGATATTGTCGTAGCACCTGTCTTTGCGGCAGATTCCACACCGACTTTGGTAAGTGCCAGTTCTATTCCGGCTGATCAAATGGGTCTAGATATTGGACCAGAGAGCGCAGGAGCATTTGCTGCCGCTATCGAAAAGTGCCACACCGTTTTCTGGAACGGGCCTATGGGAGTATTTGAATTCCCTAACTTTGCCAACGGAACCAAAGTCGTTGCAGAGGCGCTCACTAAAGTTCAAGGAATCTCTGTTGTTGGTGGGGGAGACTCGGCCGCTGCGGTTCGTGCCCTAGGCTTTAAAGATGACCAATTCGGTTACATTTCGACCGGTGGTGGAGCTTCACTGGAGTATCTAGAAGGCAAGCCGCTACCTGGGATTGAGGTTCTTAATAATGCGTAAACCACTTATTGCTGGAAACTGGAAGATGAATCTCAATCATCT
>CAIMBV010000184.1 GCA_903839355.1 uncultured Actinomycetes bacterium | reverse complement strand
CGCGGGAAAGTGCCACAGAAAATGACCGCCTCGGCTTGCCGAGGTAAGGGTGAAACGGCGGTGTAAGAGACCACCGCGCCGGTGGTGACATCGGCGGCAAGGCAAACCCCACTTGGAGCAAGACCAAAAAGATGGCGCTTGAGAGCTGCTCGCTCGAGTCATCAGGTAGGTTGCTTGATCGCGCGAGTAATTGCGCGACTAGATGGATGATGACCCATTCGCGCAAGCGATGGACAGGATCCGGCTTATAGGGCGACTCTTCTTTATTTTGTTTACCTTACGCATAAGAGCATGCGAGATATGCGCAAAAATCTTGTCGAAGTGTTTGCAAGAGTTAGAGTGAATTTGCAGGAATTCACGGTCAATTTTGCGGTCATGCGGGCAAATCTGCGGGCAGAATTTTAAGTCGAATCAGACGAAACTAGTCAATGCTCACGATATCTGGATGCAGATCTCGCATGTTTGCGTAAGACCATCTACCTAGAGCCTCAAGGACTTTGCGAAGTTCCTTCCCGCTCTTGGTAAGTTGGAATGCGTTATTGCGGGCACTTCGGTCAGCATCTACTCTTTCAATGATTCCCAAAGCTGTTAGTAATTTCAGTCGGTCAGCAAGAATGTTTGTAGAAATTCTCTCGGGTGATTCAGAGAACTCAGAATACATCCGAGTCCCATAGGTGATCAGATCTCGCACGATGAGTAGAGACCATTTGTCTCCAAGGATGTCTAGCCCAGAGCTGATTGGACATTCAGAGCGCCATTCGACAGGGCTTGCCTTCTTACTTGCCACGCTGCCCCCTTACTTAGAGATAGCTGCTGCCATCTCGGTAAAGGTTATCTCGAGAGGAGTCGGCTTCCAGTTAAGGATTTCAACTGTTTCGTGATTGTCGTAAGCAATCTTCACGCCGAGATTTGGAACCATTCCCTTCGCTTCGCGGTCAAAGAGCGCCATCAGCTTGATGGCAAAGTTTGGCGCTTTACGTGATGGCACCTTTTTGTAACCGGCTTTTTTAAGCGTTTCGGCCAAATATGCCATAGCAATTGGTTGCGAGCTTGCTGCAATAAATCTCTTCCCAGCTGCTTTCGGTGCTTCAAGTGCTGCAACATGCAGTCGGGCAATATCTCTCACATCAACCATCCCCATAGCGATATCAGGAATTGCTGGCATCTTGCCGCCAATGAGGTTAGCAATCATTGCTTCACTTGTACCGTCACCAGCAGTTCCTAAAGATGGTCCAAGCACAAAACCAGGATTGATCGCAACAAGTTCCATGGAGCTTCCCTTAACGGTTTCCCATGCCGCTCGCTCTGCCAAAGTCTTACTCTTTGCATAAGCACCAATATTTTGATTTACATCCGACCAAGAATCTGGTCCATATGTTCCACTTGGTCGTCCTGAAGTCATTGAAACAACAGATGAGGTAAGTACGACTCTCTTAATGCCTGCCTTTATTGCAGCCTTAATCACTCGTTTTGTACCTTCAACAGCAGGAGTGATCATGACATTTTCATCTTTGGGTTCAGCCAAGAGAAACGGGGAAGCTAAGTGAATGACAAAGTCGCATCCGTTCATTGCTTCAGCCCAACCAGAGTCTGAAAGTACGTCTGCTTGAACATATTTCACATTGGATGCACCGGGCAGAGAGTACAGAGCAGCTTTTGTATTCTCAGCTTTTGCTAGCGAGCGAACTGTTCCAACAACTTCATATTTCTGGCGAAGAAGTTCAGCTGCGACATGCTGTCCGATATATCCGGTGATTCCAGTAACCAAAACTCTTTTTGCCATGAGATAACTCCTTCGACCTGTGGGTAAGTGACGCTCAGGTTTTAATGATACACCATCACTTGCAAAACGCAAGTTACTAGCCTAGTGTTTCAACGTCCTGCAATTCGCACAGATGGAGATACGGAAAATGAGTGAAGAGATAAAGCCTGCCTATGGCTTAGTTCAAATAAACATTACAAATCAATCAGAGTTCATGGAGCGCTATGCCCAGCACGTCTTTCCGATCCTCTCAAAATGGGGTATCGAGATGATTGCAGGATCTGACACTCCAGTCACCAAAGAAGGAACTTTTAAAGGAAATTGGTCAGCAGTGCTGCGCTTCCCAAGCATGGCCTTGGCAGAGGAGTGGTACGACTCAGATGACTATCCACCATACAGAGACATCAGAATGAACGAGCTCACTGGTTCTGGCAGTCTTGTCTTTGTCCAGGGAATGTAAGTTTCAAAACTCGCAAGCTCGAGTCTTTGTAACGATTTGAATTAGTTAGCGGGCAAACCAGCGGACATATCAGCTTTCCCAACAGTATCCTGGCGCATCCGGCTTACAGGGCGACTCTTCTTTATTTATTCACCTCAGGTTAGAAGGCTAGGGTGTCGGGTCGAATAGGATCACCCAATGACTTCAGAGACCTCAGTGAATAAGAATCGTTGGCTCATCCTTGGCATCGTTCTTGCCGCTGAAATTATGGATCTGCTTGATTCAACTATCGTGAACGTGGCTGGCCCATCGTTGAAATCAAAGCTTCATGCCACTCCATCTGCGTTGCAGTGGGTTATCGGTGGCTACACCTTGGCGCTAGGCGCGGGCCTGGTCTTGGGTGGACGCCTTGCTGATCGCTATTCACGTCGAAATATTTTCTTACTTGGTCTTACTGCCTTCACAATTAGCTCATTGCTCTGTGCGATTGCACCCAATATTCATGCGCTCATTGCCTTTCGCTTGATTCAAGGAATGGCCGGCGCCATGGTTCTACCTCACGTTATTGGCTTTATTCGCGATGTCTTCCCGCCAGAGGAGCTTGGCGATGCATTCGCAATCTTTGGCCCTGTCTTTGGCCTTGGTGGAATTCTCGGCCCAATCATTGGTGGATTCATTATTGATGGAAATATTGCATCAACCGGTTGGCGAGCAGTTTTCCTCGTCAATATTCCAATTGGAATTATCAACATTGCGCTGGCTTGGAAATTCCTTCCCAAGCGAGCAACAGACCATTCCATCAAGATTGATTTACTAGGAGCACTTCTAATTGTTGCTTCCTCGGGATTGCTTTTGTTGCCGCTCATCCAAGGCCAAGAAGCTGGGTGGCCAGCATGGACATTCGTTTCACTGGGAGCATCTCTCGTTGGATTTGGACTCTTCACAATTCAGCAGCGCTGGGTCCTTTCGCGCAATAAGACCCCACTTGTTGATCCAGATATCTTTAAATCTCTTACCTATAACTTAGGTTTATCTGGGAT
>CAIMBV010000183.1 GCA_903839355.1 uncultured Actinomycetes bacterium | reverse complement strand
TTTGGATGCGAGTACAACCGTTACGGGCGCCCCCAGCACCAGAAGAGGCGAGATCAACATCATCAATCCAATGTGTTGAATCATATGCACCCAAAAAATTCGCACTGCATAATGCGGGACTGGACCCACTAGCAAACCAAATGTCAGCACGAGGCCTGTAAAGAAAGATATCTGACGGAGCAGCGAAATGGATTGGCGGGCAACCTTCTCCGAGATGTACCAATACCCGGCGCCCAGAATGAGTAGCGCAAAGAGGGCATCCCAGATTGGGTTAAGTCTCATTCTCAATAACCTCTCAACTGATACTCAGAACTATTCAAAGGGGCACATGAGTGCTAACTCTCAACCACCGAAAAATTCTCGCGAGCGTTTAGCAATTAAGTGTTTCCCAGATCACATATTAGGCGTATTGTCCACCTATTCATTCTCAGACACCCCACACTCACCCTCAAGAAAGGATGTCCGTGGAAACAGCCACACCCTCAAAGGCGAGGACCACGATAGGGGCGCTGCTCGCAGTCGTACTCGGAATCGTAGTTGTCGCCGGCGTTGGCTTAACTCTTCACAGTGTTTCAGCCGACCCTCAGCCAAAACTTTATGCAACCAAGGTAGGCACTATTACCGCTGCCGATGGAAAAACATATAACCACTACACCATCGCCGACGGGGTCTACCCAGATCCAATCAACTCAAAGGCGCATGGAAATTGCGCGACCTGCGACGGTGGACATCCGAGTTGGCCTTCCTATGGTCCTTACACAGATTTCGTACTCCCAGCTAACTCTTACATAACCGTCACGCTCACCGTCTATGACAGCGGTGAAAAACTAAACACTCCATATTTTGGAAGTGTCGTTGGAACAGTGGATGGCACCGTTTCGTATGACGGCGTTGCAAAGACATCGCTTCCACCTGATGGAGTTGAGCACACTTTCACGCTGCATGGACTTCCAACTTCTACGCAAGATCCACTCTTTGTAAATGTTCCATTGCCAGTTAATACCGATGCTGAGATGAAGGCGTACAACGCAGATCCAACGAAGTTGCCTGTTGGTCACAAAGTTGTCTTCTCCTTCTTGACTCATGGAGCTGGAAACTATGTCTGGAACTGCGAATATCCATGTGGTGACTCCACCTACCAAGGTTTTGGAGCAGTAATGGGCCAACTTGGTTACATGAGCGGAAAGGTGAGTGTCGTAAATGGCTGATCACGAAAGCGAACTCTTGGCCCCTACTCCAGGAGCTCGAGTCTCAACATTCTTGAAGCGGAAAGATGTCAGTCAAACCCTGCTCCTATGGGTCTTCTTCACAGCAGTATTTGTAGTTCTGGGTCTATGGGCTTATCCAAAGTGGATGCCCGTCGTACTGAGCAAGCAGATGCAAGCAAATGAAGACATCATGATTTGGTTTACCGTGATCTCCGCCCCTATTGCGGGTGTGGTGCTATCGATTGCAGCTAAATCATTCCTCAACATGCATCGTGGTGATACACCGCCAGAAGATGGTGTGGCCATTAGGACGAATGGACCAGTAGTCATTGTCTGGACAGCGACATCGGTTCTATTTTGTATCGTTGCAATCGTCTGGGGCTTGGTTGCGCTCAATACTGAGTCAATCGCTGCAGCTACTGATGCACCTAAATCATTAATCGTAGATGTCACGGGATCGCAATGGGTCTGGTCTTTCTACTACCCACAACAGAACATTCACACCCACACGCTTAATCTGCCGGTCAATCAACCTGTCACATTCAATGTGATGTCGGCTGATGTCAATCACTCTTTCTGGCCGGTCCAACTAGGTGTGAAGATCGATGCTAACCGTCTCGTTACAACAGTTGCACATGCTGATCCAACTGCAACGGGTCCGCTCGATGTTAAGTGTGCGGAGCTCTGCGGGCTCTATCACGCCTACATGGAGACAAGTGGTGCCGTGGAAAGTCCGACAGATTTCAATAATTGGGTCTCATCAATTCAGGCAACAGGAGGCGTACAACAATGACAACACTTTCGCACGCACCTGCTTCATCGCGTCCAATCCCTAACCCCAAAAAGAGCTTGATCACCAAGCTCAACATGGGAACAGGAATTGTCGTCGGTGTAATTTTTTGCTGGGGTACTTATTTTGCAATGAAGGCCGGTCGCGATATGACCGACTCTCACAATGTAAACAAGGTCCTCTTGATGTCGATGTTCGCTTGGAGCATCGGATTTCTCATTGGAATCGGAGCCTTCATTGGGCCATTCCGCTGGCTGATCGGCAAAGACTTGACCGATGAAGAGCAGCTCTACCTCGCCGTTGACGGCCAAGGTTGGAAGCGGTACTTCAAATATTGCACCGACCATAAGGTAGTGGGCATCCAATATTTAGTTGGCGTCATGGCACTGCTGGGAGTCGGCGGAACAATGGCGATGATGATTCGAACAAATCTGGCAACTCCAGGTTCACATTTCGTCACTCCAGTTGTTTACAACTCACTCGTTGGACTACACGGAATCACAATGATCGTCGCGATGATCATTGTCGCTACCGGTCCTTTCGGTAACTACATCATGCCAATCATGATTGGTGCTGCAGATATGGCGTTCCCACGACTCAACGCACTGAGCTGGTGGGTGCTATTTACGGCGGTTCCCGTCCTTTGTAGCGCCTGGTTCCTTGGAGGAATTCCTACTGGGTGGACCGCCTACGCTCCATTGAGTGATCAAGCTGGTCCAGGTATGAATGCCTTCGTTGCAACAATCATTATCTTTGCGGTTTCGACCGCAGTTGCAGGTATGAACATCACCACCACAGTTGTCGCTATGCGCGCTAAGGGCATGAAGTGGAACCGAGTGCCAATCTTCGTAATTGGTGCCACTATTTCAGTTGCTCTTGCGATACCTGCATTCCCAACTTTCATGGTTGCAATGATTCAAACTGGGCTCGATCGCACTATCGCTACCGGCTTCTACGATGCCAATGTAGGTGGTAGCGGTTGGCTTTATGCCAACCTCTTCTGGATCATGGGCCACCCTGAAGTTTATGTAATCCTGATCCCAGGTGTCGCTGCGCTGATGGAGATTGCTCCAGTCTTTGTCCGTAAACCACTCTTCTCCTACAATGCCGCGATCGCTGGCTTTGCCGGAATTGCAGGCTTGTCGGTACTCGTCTGGGCCCACCATATGTACATGGCGGGTTGGATGCCATCACTCAATGGTCCATTCATGGTCACTACCGAGTTCATCTCTGTTCCAACAGGGTTGCTCTTCCTAGTGCTGATTGGAACCTTGTGGCGTGGTAGACCTTGGATGAAACTTCCGATGCTCTGCGTCTATGCATTTATCTGGAATTTCTTGATCGGTGGAATCACTGGAATTTATCTCTCAGATGTACCTGCCGATAACTACCTCCATGGATCTATGTATGTGACAGCACACTTCCATTACACCCTAATGGGTGCTGCACTCACTGGCGCTATTGGTGGACTTGCGTACTGGTTCCCTAAGATGACCGGTCGCATGCTCAACGAGCGAGGCGGTTACATCTCTTTCTGGTTTATACAGATCGGATTTAACGTCCTCTTCCTTGGAATGTTCATAGTAGGCGCAGAAGGACAACCTCGACGGGTCGCCGACTATGCACATCTCTATTCGCACGCCAATCTGATCAGCACAATGGGTGCTTACAGCGTGGGAATTGGAATGATCATTCTTCTCTGGGCGATCGTCCACTCGTGGCGTAGCGGAAAGATTGCTCCGATGAATCCATGGGGAGCTAAAACTCTCGAATGGACCGTTCCTTACCCTGTGCCACTGGTCAACTTTGACCAACCACCTGTTGTGACTAGCGATCCATATGGATACGGAAGGAGTGCAAAGTAAATGGCACATGACACCGAATTTCACGTGCATCATGACTCACCTGAGGCAATTGGTCGTCGCGAGCGTTTAGGAGTTCGACTCCTAATTGTGGCAGATGGAGCATTCCTCTTTGGAATGATCTTCTCCTACTTCTACCTGCGAAATCTCAACGTCAATGGCGGATGGCTACCAAAGGGAGTTCATTCTTTCAGCACTGCTTCCGGATGGGTCGCCGCACTCGGGTTAATTGTCGCCGCACTTGCTCACCGACTTGGTGAGTACAACAAGGCGGCGCGTAATCTCACCGCAATCGTCGTCTTGGTAGCGCTTCTTATTGGTGGCTTCTACCAATGGCACCAGATGGCTCATATGCCATTTATCGCTCACGATGACGCTGGTCGCCCTTTCTACAATGGTGCCTACGCCTCCAACTGGGTACTTGTTGCAGGAGCAAATATGTTCCACTACATCGTTGGAGCTTTCGTTGCCCTGGGATTACTTCTACGCGGGTATCGCGTAAAGCTTGATCCGACTCTTGAAGAGTGGCGTCAGAGAACTGCAGGGTCATGGTTTACCTGGATTGCAATCTCAGGCATCGTCTGCGCTTTGGCTACATCCTTCAAGTAACTCACAGCCCTAGAAAAACCCCATAGGAGAGATCTTGTGGGGTTTTTCTTTATCTAATGCGAGATATTCAGGTAACCTAGGGCAAGGTTAAGAAGGAGAAAAAAATGGCAAACAAAGAACAGAAGAGCAACGCAAATACCAAGAAAGAGCCAAAGCTCTCTCTCAAGGAGAAGCGTTTACAGAAGCAAGAGAAAAAGTCCAAGAAGGACTAGTTTTCTAGAATTTTATGGAGAAGGTAAGCCGACGTTTATACGGATGGCTTGCCTTCTTCGCTTTTTTCGGGCTGACCTTTTCACTCTTTCTCAATGCATTCAATATCGATCCAGTAGCAGTTTCAGATCAGACTCTCTTTCACCAAAATACCGCCCCTATTCGTATCGTAGGTTTCTTTAGCTACTTCACCATCTGGTCAAACCTGGTCGTGATTTACATCGGCACAGCAGTAGCCCGAGGTAAGACCTCTTTCAAATATTTTGGAAATCTTTTTGCAACTGGCTTGATCATGATCACCGTAACGGGATTGGTTTACAACGCGGTACTTCTCCCCGCTTATCCGCCTAAGGGCTGGTATTGGCTGACATCAGCGCTTATGCACCTGGTCGCTCCGGTGATGTACATCTACTTATGGCTCACAAAGGGACCGCGCGGATATATAAAGACCAAGGACTCCCTACGAATTCTGCAGATTCCTATTATTTATCTTATCTACACGGTTATTCACGGTTTAGCGATCAAACAATGGCCTTACAAGTTTCTCGATCTCACCTCAGCAGGTCTCCTGCTTTGGGTAACTAGCGTGGCCGTGATATTTGGCTTCGGAGTCTTTTTGATATTTATGTTTGCGAAGCTAGATCGAAAGCCTATAAAAAGTAATTAAAGATTAAAGGAGATCCGGATCGATCTTGGTCTGCTCTTTAATCTTGGCTAAATCAGCAGAGGCGCTCTTTGCGATGATATTGGTATCGGTCGCAATGTCATCGAGGTGTTTAGCGATAAAGGTTTTAGGGTTGAGATCTTGGATATCCATATTTGCGTACTCAGGACCAAGTTGACTCTTAAATTCAGTCATCGCTTCACGGCTCAGACCACGAATGCGTTGGATCAACTTCGCTGCATCTACCGCGAATTGAGGCAACTTATCTGGTCCAATGAGGATCGCAGCCAATATCGCGAGCGTGAGAAGCTTCTCGAAGCCAATTCCGAACATACTTCAACGATACCGTCAGGTGTATAGTTAGGCAACGTGCATTTCTTAAGCAGCCCCCTCGCCAGCCAAACACACGATCTCACATATGACGATGTGTTCATGGTTCCCAACTACACCGAAGTCGCCAGTCGCATGGATGTCGACTTGGCAACCGACGATGGAACCGGCACCACAATTCCAATTGTCGTAGCGAATATGACCGCGATCGCAGGTCGTCGCATGGCTGAGACCGTGGCACGACGTGGTGGGTTGGTAGTTATCCCACAAGATATTCCGCTAGAGATCATCGCTGACGTCATCGCTTGGGTGAAGACGCGAGATAGCATCTTTGAAACTCCAGCCACCTTAGAAGGAACTGAGACCGCGGCAAGCGCACTCGACCTAATCACCAAGCGCGCTCACGGCGTACTAGTGGTCGTTAACGAGACCAAACCCGTTGGAGTAATTACCCAGAGCGATCTAGAGCGAGTTGATCGATTCACTCAACTGCGCCAGATCATGCATACCGACTTCACAACACTTCCGAATACTATTGATCCACGCGCTGCATTTGAAGCTCTCGAGGAGAATCGTCGCGAGTTTGCTGCAATCGTGAATTCACAAGGTGATTTAGTGGGAATCCTTACCAAGGCTGGAGCGCTACGAGCCACTTTGTATAAACCTGCGCTCGATTCCAAAAATCGTCTTCGCATTGCGACCGCCATCGGCATCAACGGAGATGTAGCTGGCAAGGCCAAGGCTCTACTAGCAGCCGGCTCCGATTGCTTAGTTATCGATACGGCGCACGGCCATCAAGCCAAGATGATTGAGGCAATCAAGGCAGTTAAAACGCTCAATCCAGGAGTGCCAATCGTTGCGGGCAACATTGTTACCGCGCAAGGCACAAAGGATTTGATTGAAGCTGGCGCTGACATCATTAAAGTTGGAGTCGGCCCAGGTGCAATGTGCACCACCAGAATGCAGACTGGTGTTGGTCGTCCGCAATTCTCGGCTGTTCTCGAGTGTGCACAGCAAGCGCGTTCTATGGGCAAACATGTCTGGGCGGATGGTGGAGTTCGCCACCCACGCGATGTCGCCTTGGCGCTCGCCGCAGGTGCATCTCAAGTCATGATCGGATCGTGGTTTGCCGGAACTCTCGAAAGTCCTGGCGATTTAATTCGTGACACAAACGGCAAACTCTATAAAGAATCTTTTGGAATGGCATCAGCTCGCGCGGTTAACGCCCGCACATCTCAGGAGAGCGCCTTCGATCGAGCTCGCAAGCGAATCTTTGAAGAAGGAATTTCTTCTAGCCGTATGTATATAGATCCAGCGCGACCTGGGGTTGAAGATTTAATCGACCAAATTATTGCTGGCGTACGCTCCTCATTTACCTACGCTGGAGCCACCACAATCAATGAATTCCACGACAAATGTGTCGTGGGCATCCAATCTGCCTCGGGATATGCAGAGGGACGCCCACTTCACACTTCTTGGTAACTAATTAATTACTGCTCTCTGCCTTAACTTTCTTTCCAGCAAGAATCAGGTAGAGAACAAATGCAACAATGAATCCAACCCAGAAGGTGAGATCACCGATCTTTGGATGGTGTTGCACGAAGTAACCGTTGATGTAATCCGTCGGATTCTTTGGGTTACCGGTATTCCATGTCTGGTTAACAAATCCCCAAATGGCGAATGAGATAGCCACGACGAAGGAGACTGGACCAGCCCAGTTTTCGCGCTTTGAATAAAGCAACTTCTCAACTGAAGCACCCTTGCGCAAGAACTTATCTGCCAAGACAACGCCCAACCATGGACCAATCCAATAAGACATAGTCAAAAGAAAGTTGGTGTAGTTGTTGTTTGGGTTACCCATTGCCGACTTGGCTAGGAAGAATCCTGCGACTCCAAAGATTGTCGCAAACAATCCGCGACGGATGTTACTGCCCAGCTTTACGCCAATGGTCAAGAAGGACATCGAGCCTGAATAGATATTGAGGACGTTGGCACAAATTGATCCACCGACGATACCTAGCAAGAATAATTTTCCAATCCAACCTGGCATAAAACTAACGATGCCGCCTGTTGGATTAGAACTGCTATCAAATCCGGTTCCATTTCCCGCGGTTGCTGCGGCTGCTCCAACAATCTCGAGTACTGCAGCAGAGAGGAATAGACCGAGGCCAGCAAAGAGACCAGCTGACTTACGCTCCACTGTCTTTGGCAAATAACGTGCATAGTCGGCTGCGAATGGATTCCAACCAGCTGCATATCCATATACGGATGCAACGGTGATCAAGAAGCCACCAGGTGTCTTTCCTGCTCCAGCAGCACCGAGATGAAGGTGTGAACTTGATAGAACATAAATACAAGCGACACCAAAGACGACGATTAAGTAAGGGAAGAGGTAGCGCTCAACAACGAGAACCAAGTTGTGGCCAATAAATGCGATGGATACCTGAACCAAAACTACGATGACAAGGCTTGGAATCACATGTAAATGATTCTTGGTAAGGCTAGAGAGCGCCCATGCGCCAGAGACGCTGTTGACCGCAAACCAACCGATACCGGCAGCGCCAGCATTTGCAATGGAGGGGAGAATGTTTCCGAGTTTGCCGAAGGCGGAGCGACTGACGACCATCTGTGGCACACCGTAGCGAGGGCCATCTTGGGTCAGAATGAATTGTGCGGTTGCTCCGAGGGCATTTCCGATCACGATCGCTAATACGGATTGCGCAAAACTCAACCCAAATACTGCAACTGCCAGAACTCCAACAAACATGGTGGCAAATTCAAGATTTGGGCTCATCCAGGTTGCAAAGAGGTTTCGTGCCTTTCCGTGACGCTCGGAATCGGCAATTGCTTCGATTCCGCCTGGCTCCAGCGCGAGGACCTTGTCCCCGTACTCGCCTTCACGAATTTCTAAATTAGACATGAGTCATCTCTCCTAATTTTGTTATCGGGGGTGTTTGCGACCCCGTATGAAATGACGGCTCATAGACCGAGGGAATGGCGAAACCGTATAGGGAAATGCGGCCGATGTTAAGCCCACACTCAGGTTAATTTCACCTAAAGTTAGCCTTCACAGGGCGAAATGGGGAGATTATGGACGACCGCGAACTACTCGAATATGCCATTGCAGCCGCGCGCCAAGGGGCCTCAGAGGGTGGTGTTCCGATTGGTGGGGCACTAGTAGTAGAGGGCAAACTCCTCGGCGTCGGCTACAACAAGCGGGTCCAAATGGGTAGCGCCATCCGCCATGGAGAGACCGATTGTCTTGAGAATATTGGGCGCCTACCAGCCAGCGTCTATGCCAAGGCCACTATGTATACAACCCTCTCCCCCTGCCATATGTGCAGCGGAGCGATCTTGCTCTATGGGATCCCTCGGGTTGTCTTGGGAGAGAACGAAACATTTATGGGAGCTGAGGATCTTCTCCGCTCGCATGGGGTGGAGGTCATCAACCTCAACTCTCAAGAGTGCAAGGATCTGATGGCAAAGTTCATTGCAGAGAAGCCAGATGTATGGAACGAAGATATCGGTGAAGAGTAAGTTTGCAGATTATGCACACCGTCTGGAGCCAATGGCCAGAGCTTAAAGTTCCTGCAGGTTTTCAAAAACTATCTCCCCTAGATTTCCCACTTGAAGGTTCAGATCTCTCGCAGATCACAATCTATGTACAGCCTTACATGACGGGTATCGAGACGCTAGAGCCCGTGCGTGCGATGACCAATTTGCATATTCTCCAAGTGCCTAACGCTGGGTATGACGCAGCGGTTCCCTATGTTCGAGAGGGCATCACCTTGTGTAACGCACAGGGCGTGCACAACGCTTCCACGGCAGAGTTGGCAGTGGGACTAGCTATTGCCATGCGACGCGGTATTCCGCATTTTGTACGTGAGCAAGATCAGGGCTTATGGAGCCATGAACGAATGGGCTCACTCAACGATAGTTCTATCGCAGTTATTGGTGCAGGTTCAATCGGTCAGACTCTGGTCTCCTACCTCAAGCCTTATGAAGTCGAGATCACGACCTTCTCCCGGAGCGGAAGTAATGGAAGTCAGCTCATGACTCAACTTGATGAACTACTTCCAACATTCGACATAATTTTCTTGATCCTTCCCTTAAATGCCGAGAGCAAGCATCTTTTTGACGCTAGAAGATTGGCGCTCATGAAAGATGGAGCAACACTCATCAACGTCGCTCGCGGCCCCGTTGTTGATACTGATGCACTTGTAGCGGAACTTAATTCCGGTCGAATCAGTGCAGCTCTAGATGTAACAGATCCAGAGCCACTACCTCAAGATCATCCACTCTGGCGTGCACCCAACGTGCTTATCACTCCCCATGTTGGAGGAGACTCTGCTGCCTTCGAAAAGAGAGGGAAGCGATTTATAGAGGCACAATTGCAACGCGTTGCCGAGGGTTTGCCGCCACTCAACATCATTGAACTCTAGCGATCCAAAAATCGCTGCATCTCTGCAGCGATAACTTCCTCGCCCGGAATTCCAGAGGTAAATAGATCTTCCACGATCCGCTCACGGTCTTCGTGTGATTTATTCTGACTAATCTTCGATTTCGCCTCCACCTTAGCAACGTGCAAGATGACGGCAACAATACCCTTCAATTGCAACTCAAAGTAATGCGGATCAGATTCGCTGGCGAGCCAGGGATCTTCGCGTTGTGATTCATGAAGTGAAGTTAGGTCGGTAACGATCTGACGCAATAACTCAACATCTTCGCTGACTTCAACTGTTCCACTTAAATGAACAGACTGATAATTCCAGGTTGGAACAACTTTATGATCGGTCTGCTTATTTGAGTAGTTGGAGGGCGATATATATGCCTGCGCTCCATGCAATATCGCTAGACCTTGAGTGCCGGGTTGGATCGACCGCCACTGCTCGTTACCTCGAGCCATATGCATGACGACTCGTCCATAATTGTTTTCAGTTGGATTTGCATCGACCCACACCATCGGCATAAGCGTCGCGATAGGCAACCCATCAGGATTAACCGTGACAAGATCTGCAGCACGTACTGAGCTAACGAAGCGCTGAATCTCTTCCCAGTCCTCGACCAGGTTGATTTTCGGGATGTACATGCGATGAGTCTAAATCAGGCGGTCTCTTCTACAAACTGCCAATCTGTCACATAGTGGTTGAGGGGCGCCCAGCGCAGCGTGCCTGTTCCAACCGCCATAAAACTTGTAAGTTTCACAGTGCGCTTCTGCCCCGCGCTTAAATAGAAAGATTTGGTTCCATCATCAAATTGAACTGGCCGGATCAAAGCATCTTCACCATCTAAAATCCCAAAGTCGCGGATATCGATCAAGGTTCTTCCGGTCTTTTGAATGAAGGTGAAGATAAAGGTTCCGGGCAAGGCATCAGCTGAAATCTGAGGAATGGTGGGTCCGTTCAAGAGAACCTGCGTCATCCCGGTACGAAGTGTTACATCCACAGTATCTCCAGGAATCGCCAACTGCGGGTGTAGTTGCGAGGCCTGCAGCACCTGATGGATTTTTGAGGGTGAGCTCTTTGTAGTAGCGGCATTTGTAGAAACGGCGATTGCGCCGACCGGAGTAATAACTCCGGCCAGCGCAATCGATGTTAGCGCCGTTAGAAGGTAACGGAACTTACTTGTTATTGAATACATCGCTTCCAAAGGCCTTGAGGCCAGGTTGTGCGGCGAAGCCGAGGTGGCCCTTACCATCCAAACCAGGAGATGCCTTGGCTACCGCAAAGAGATCTTCGAGGGAGCGCAAGAAGCTGTAGTGATTGTAGAAGGTGGCATCTGTAGTTCCTGGCTTGTTGAACTTAGAGATCAAGACCATTCCTACGTCGCCTCCACCCAGAGTTGCATGCGTTGCATCAAACATTGGATCTGTTGCTGCAGTGCGTGCTCCGAGTGTGATTCCACTTACTGGACCGGTAGGTGCAGTTGGCTTGCCATTTACGAGCAACTGGAATGAGCCGGTAACTACGCATGCCGTTGGGCAGGTTGAGGTACTGGTCTTTGGCAGGGATGCCCAGCTTGGAAGATCGTAAACAGTTCCGACAGTTGCTCCATCTGGAATGTTGGTACCAGTTACGGTGCGACCTTCATCGTAAGCCTGAATCGAGTTGTCAGAGATGTACGAGGAGCTTCCATCTGCTGATGCAGTTGCATCGGTACGCGCTCCAGGAATTGGAGAAGCGCCACCCATGACGATTCCAGGAATAGTGGAGTCACGGTCGACGAATGCGTTATCGCCAGGTCCTGGGTACAACTGGTTGCCAGATGCATCAGTCTTGACGATTGCATTTGGACCGGTTGGCTCAGTATTTACATTCACTCCATTGATGTTCTCACCTGCAGAGTCAGCTGCAAGAGAGGCAGCAACCGAGACGTGGGTAGGAGCATTCTGGAAGCTGTTTCCTGTAAAGGTGTAAGCAGGGAAACCTTCATCGAATGAGACGATGATCAAGCCATTGTCCTTGAATGCAGGCGAGGCCTGGATTTCAGGGATGATGTGCTCAAGGAAGAGATCTCCCGCATAGAGGCCGCCGGTGTAGTTAAGCGGAGCAGCAGGTGTATTTGGATCGATCCAGCCACCTGAGAGGTTGTTGCCATAGCAGACAGCATCGTGAGCATCTGAGCAGTTATTAGGTGAGATCCAAGAGAAAGCAGGTGTTGTGCTCTCGCTCTTCAAATCCTGATAGAGACCATTAGCTGGATCAAAGAGGTTTGCAGCGTGCGATGAGTCGCACATTGTTGCCGCGTTATCAATGATCGAGTGGAACCAAGGAAGTGGGAAGTGCTTAGCCACATACTGATCAGTGGCATTTGCGCCACCAGGATTGGCAACTGGAGAGTTCGTTGGATCAGTTCCAGGTGCTCCGCAAGCAGTTACCGAGTGCGGCGCTCCGCTTGCATCAGTGTTTCCGAGATCTTGTGCATATGCCTTCCAACTTACATTCGCTGCAGTGAGTTGGTTAAAGATTGTTTGTACTGAGGAGGGATAAACCGAACCCTGAAGCGTGTACGGATCTCCAGCTGCCTTGAATTGACCATAATTTGGATCTGACTTATCGGTGATAACCGATCCAGCGGCGTCTTTATAAGTAGGACTATCGAGCTGTTGGTCATAGAGCGGAGCTTGACC
>CAIMBV010000182.1 GCA_903839355.1 uncultured Actinomycetes bacterium | reverse complement strand
AGAGATAATTCATTTATCTTGAACATTTTGTCTTTCGATACCACTACGTGTTGCCCCCATTGTTGCCCCCACCCCAAAACCCCAAAACCCCAATATGGTTGGTGAAAACAGCTATCTACAAATTATTGTTCATCACGTCCTGATCATCGTAATGTCCTCGTTTATTTACTGCGCGTTCTTCTTCCGGTCCTCCTCGCGGAGCTCGTCCTCGATGATCCTCTCGATCTCCTTGTTCGTTGCCACGTCCTCATGTCTGCGCGGATTGAGACTTGGCAGCCGCGAGTCCGAGATGAAGTGGAACTTGTCGATGTTGCTTGCGGCCTGCGAGATGTCGCCCACCTGCAGCGTCCTTCTCTTCTGCATTTTGGCAATCTGTCCGCAGACTCCCGCCAAGTCCTGCACAAACAGTTCGGTAGCCTTGGTGATCAGCACCAGCGCCTGCTTGCTGATGAGCGTGCCTTCGTCCTGGTCCCGCTGACACAGCTACCGGATGCGGTTCATGGGCAGCTGCATGAACTTCCCTAAGGCATTATGCATATAAGGGCTTACTCCTCATCTAATTGAGCTCGTCTTCAGGAATTTCCGCCTCGTCAGCCTCCTCGTCCTCCCTCGCGGTCGCTGCCCTCTCGCTCTGCGCCTAGTTGTATGCGTCCTTCAGTCTCTGAGCCTTATCGTTATACTTCTGCTTCGCCTCAGGGGGGAGAGCATTCCACTTTTTAGCAGCCTCGCTCAGAAACTGGGTCTACTTTATACTCTTTGCGGCCATTTCCTCCTTCATTTCTGAGCGGGTATCTTGGATGAACAGCGAATAAGCCGTTTGAGGCTTTTTCAAGGGTGCGGTGCCAGTAGTTTGTACTTTTTCTTCCTCTTCTTGGTCATCCTCTTGCTCTAGGTCTCCGATGTGTAGATTTTCCGCCATTTGATATATAATGATAAAATAATGAGGGATTGTTATAAATATTAAATTTGAATTATCATGTGCAAACACATTTTGAACGCGCAGGTGCAGATCCGCGCCCAGTGCTGCAAACAGTGGTTCGACTGCGCCGAGTGCCACGCAGAGACGCAGGACCACGACATCCAGAAGGACGCCGAGATCATCATGGCCTGCAAGAAGTGCAAGAAGGTCTTCCGCAAAGACATGTCCTAGTTCGACGAGGCCGACGAATACTGTCCCAAGTAATCAATTTCATGTTAATACCCGCGAAAAAGGTGCGACAACCATTACGTGCTGCCCGCAGAGACCCCCGAGAGCAAGGGTAAGCTGGTCATCGAGTTCGAGCAGGAGCGCGGCTTCGAGCACAAGATGTTCAAAGACGAGCGCGAGAAGGACAGGGAGCTATCGCTCCAGTGAGAAGGCGGTCCGTCGACCGAATAGCGAGGTTTCAATTTAACTAAATTTATAAACATCACTCCATCCCGTCATTATCCTCAACCACCTTCTTCTGAGCAGGCGCATCCTCTTGCTGGCCCCTCTAGCCAATGTTTGGCGTGCTTGAGTTGCTGTTTATCTTTTGCGAAGACGAGTCGTCGGAGAGCACAGCCTGGGTGGACTTGCGCTTTCCGCAGTACGTGCGGCAAATGGGAAACCAGATGATGGTGTGGGAGCCAATGAGCACCAGGGAGGCCACGACAAGGAACACGATCGAGTTGACTCGGCTGAGCGTGCCTAGACTTGTGGAGCCGCAGACCGACTGGCTCGTGTAGACTATATTGGCGATGCAGATCCCGTAGCCGGCGAGCAGCAGGCCGGTCATCATGATGCCACTGAGCTTATAGAGGAGACTCACGGGTTTGTATAGGATCAGGAAGTACACTACTTGATTAATTTTACGAATTTACTTACAAAGCGTGTAGGCGAAGTGCCAGCACGAGTAGTTGCGCAGCACGAACTTCAGCTGGTCCGTGTACCCAGGGTTCATAGCTGTGTACGCGTTCATGCAGTTCGAGTAATCTTAGTAGCTCGCCATGGCTATGAATGACGTCGCGAGGCCCAAGAACGGAAAGATCAGCGCTGGCAGTGCCCCTGCAATCAGATAGCTCTACATCTTGTGAGTGAGTTAGACAGTACCTCAGCGTAGACCTTGAGCGTGGAGAGCCGTTTCTCGTTTTGTTTTTCGAAGCGGTCGAGCACGACGGACATTAAATATTTGTTCTAACGAGTTAATTATACTGGGGTTTTGGGGTTTTGGGGTTTTGGGGTTTT
>CAIMBV010000181.1 GCA_903839355.1 uncultured Actinomycetes bacterium | reverse complement strand
ACGTTCCTGTTGCAGGTGCGCGACTGCGCGATGTTCGCAACGGATTAACGATTCCCCCTCGCTTAACCGGAAAAACTTTGGCAGATGCCATTCCAAAACCTGAGTGGTGGATTAATTTCCTTACTACACCTGGAATTAGTTTCGCCTCGATGTCTAATTGGAACGGAACCGTTGCAGAACTACTCGATTTTATGTTTGACCCATCCATGACCTTTGAAGATCTGAAATGGATCAGAAAACAGTGGAAGGGCAAGCTGACTGTTAAGGGAATCCAAACATTGGATGATGCTAAGAACGCAGCGAAGGCGGGAGCAGATGCGATCTTGCTTTCCAACCACGGTGGGCGCCAACTCGATCGCGCACCTGTTCCTCTTCATCTATTAGTTGATGTAAAGCGAGAGCTGAAAGGCGATACCGAAATTCATTTGGATACTGGCATCATGCATGGCGCCGATATTCTTGCTGCAATCGCCCTGGGAGCTGACTTCACTTATATTGGTCGCGCTTACTTATATGGCTTAATGGCAGGTGGACAACAAGGTGTTGAACGCGCCTTAGAAATTCTCAAAACTCAGATTATTCGCAACATGAAATTGCTCGGCGTTAACTCGTTAGAAGAGTTGGAGCCAAGGCATGTACGTATTTTGCAAACACATCAAGGCTTAGGCAGACTTCCACAATAAATCACAACTAGGCGGGGGAATATGAAAATAGCTCGAGTTGGCGCAGTCGGTAAAGAGCGTCCGGTAGTCGTCGAACATGATCGCGCCTATTTTGTTGATTCGTTAATCGGGGACTGGAGCCGTGAATCACTAGAGAATGGCGCCGTCGCCAAGGTCAGTATGGCTGACCTCTCGAAACTAGAGAGCACAGAGTTTGGTTCGGAGAGGATTGGCGCTCCCCTCACACGTCCTACCAAGCTGATCTGCGTGGGGCTCAACTATGTGAAGCACATTGCCGAGACAAACGCAGCAACTCCTGCCGAACCCATTATCTTCATGAAGGCACCAGATTCATTCATTGGGCCGAATGATGATGTCGTCATCCCACCAGGAAGTACCGCCACAGACTACGAGGTAGAGCTTGCGGTTGTGATTGGTAAGCGCGCTCTCTACTTGAAGAGTCCTGAAGAATCTAAGAAGCACATATTGGGTTACAGCATCTCGCAAGATATCAGCGAGCGCCACTGGCAATTGGAGCGTTCAGGGCAATGGGTAAAGGGAAAGTCTTTCCCGAACTTCAATCCCATGGGTCCCGTAATCGTGACAGCGGATTCCATCAATGCATCTAACCTGCATATCTGGTGCAAGATCGATGGCGAGGTTCGTCAGGATTCACATACTTCTGATCTTCTCTTCGGAATCGATCATCTGGTCTGGTACATCTCGCAGTTCATGGAGTTATTCCCTGGCGATGTAATTAATACTGGAACACCTGGTGGCGTAGGTATGGGCTTCAACCCAACGAAATACCTGCGTGCAGGTCAACTCATTGAGACCGGTATCGCCGGAATCGGTGAGATCACCTCAAAGGTTATTGATTACCAAGCTTGACGCTTAAACCAGTATCCATCGATTGGTAGAGCGCTTCTACTAACCGCAGCGTTCCAACCGTATCTGCCACGCTAGTGCGAAGTGGTGCACCTATTGCGATTGCTCGCATAACCGAACCGATAGTTCCTCGGAATGCATCCGGGAACCAACGCGTGGTCACTGGGTATGGCGTCCATCCATCAGTCGGTACAACCTGCGAATTAACTT
>CAIMBV010000180.1 GCA_903839355.1 uncultured Actinomycetes bacterium | reverse complement strand
GTCCACCGGAGAGACCTTCCAAACTGTCATTAAAGATTCGCTCTGGAAGTCCCAGATTCATTGCAATCGACTCTGCCTCTGCGGATGCTCCGTAACCTCCAGCGACGCTGAACTCCTGATCAACGCGGCTATAACGCTCCATAGCAACTTCGAGCTCATCCATCGAAGCGGTTGCCATCGCCTCTTCTGCCTTTCGCATTCGGGTAACAATTTGATCTAAGCCGCGAGCGGAGAGAATGCGATTAATGACGCTCTCTTCTTGATCGCCTGTGCGTGGATCTTGGGGGAGATACCCGATGGTTCCAGTCCGCAAAACTTGGCCGCCTGCCGGGAGTCCTTCACCAGCCAGGACTTTTGCCAAGGTGCTCTTGCCTGCACCATTTCGACCAACAAATCCGATTCGATCGCCGTGATTGATTCGAACGGTGACATCTTTTACTAGGAGTCTGGCCCCAGCACGCAGTTCAACACTCTGGGTCGCAATCACTACCTAATCTTACTGGCTAAAAAATTGGAGTCAGACCTGCCCTTTTGGGTGATGGAATTCATTATCGAGCGGGGCTAGACTCGAAATAACCGTTTGGAGTTGATTTTTATGAAGGCCCTCGTTATCGGAGCCGGTGGTGTAGGTAGTGCGATCGCAAATATCGCAGCCCGTCGTAAATTTATTACAGAGATGGTCGTCGCTGACCGAGACCTGGCTCGCGCGCAAAGCGCAGTCGCCAGGCTCAAGGATTCAAGGTTTAGCGCGGCAACCGTCAATGCATCGAGCGTTGAGGATATTCGTTCACTTATCAAAAGTGTCGCACCCGACGTTGTGATCAACGCGGTTGACCCACGTTTTGTGCTGCCCATCTTTGAGGCCTGCGAGCTAGAAGGCGTCAACTACCTTGATATGGCAATGTCGCTTTCAAAGGCACACCCAACTAACCCTCATACGGAGGTTGGCTTGATGCTCGGTGAAGAGCAGTTCGCGCGCGATGATTCATTTAAATCAAAGGGGATTTACGCGCTTGTCGGCATCGGGGTTGAACCTGGGCTAAGCGATGTATTTGCCCGTTATGCCGCTGACAATTTATTTTCACGTATCGATTCTGCGATCGTCTATGACGGTTCTAATCTCGTTGTTGAGGGATATGACTTCGCTCCTACTTTCTCTATTTGGACCACGATCGAGGAGTGCCTCAATCCACCACTGATGTGGGAGAAAGGTCGCGGTTGGTTTACTACGGAGCCATTCTCTGAACTCGAGAGTTTTGATTTCCCTGATGGCATTGGTCCGGTCGAATGCGTGAACGTAGAACATGAAGAAGTAGCGCTGATTCCACGCAAAGTTGATGCTGGAAAAGTTGCATTCAAGTACGGACTCGGTTCGCACTTTATTGAAATTTTAAAGACGATTCATACTTTAGGACTTGATAGAACTGAACCTGTGAGCGTGCAGGGAGTTTCAGTCTCTCCGCGCAATGTGCTCGCTGCTCTCTTGCCAGATCCGGCAACACTTGGTTCTCGCATGTCAGGTAAGACATGTGCAGGTATTCAAGTTAAAGGTTTGGATAAGCAAGGTGAACCGAAGGCGGTTTACATCTACAACGTCGTCGATAACGCATTCTCAATGGGGGAGTATGGTGATCAAGCCGTCGTGTGGCAGACCGCGATTAACCCACTCATTGCACTTGAGTTAATTGAAAGAGGGGATTGGAAGCCTGCGGGAGTTAATGGTCCTGAATGGTTCCCCGCAGAGCCTTTCTTGGATCTGCTTAGCTCGTATGGAACCAGTTGGCATATTCGCGAAGAATCGACTGAGGGAATTACATCTTAATGATTGTAAGTAGTCGTAGCCGGTCATAGGATCGGATATCTAGAAGCGGCAATTTGGAGGGTGGTTGATTATGGCAATTGAAATCTCCAGAAGAAATCTGATCAAAGCTGCAGGCGGACTTGGGGCTGCTTCACTGCTTGGTCTCTCCAATGAAGAGATAGCGCAAGCGGCGAGCACCAAGAACGCTGTGCGCTTTGCAAACTGGTCGCTCTATTTGGATTACGACAACAAGACGAAGAGTTATCCAACCCTGGTTGATTTCACTAAGAAGACCGGCATTCCCGTTAATTACATGGAGGTCGTCGATGACAACGACACCTTTACCGCAAAGGTAACGCCGCAACTTCGATTGAAGAAAGATATCGGCTACGACATTGTGGTCCTCACCGAGTGGATGGCTGCCCGCTGGATTAACGGTAAGTACGTCGCCAAGTTCGATGACACCAAGATCCCTAATAAGAAGAATGTTCTGCCATTTTTGCTTAATCGCCCCCTAGATCCAGGCCGTCACTACTCGCTCCCATGGGCAGGTGTTATTGCTGGATTTGCGTGGAGCAACCAGAAGAATCCAAAGGGAATTCACACCATGGAGCAGCTCTTTGCTCCTGCCAACAAGGGCAAGATCGAAGTCTTGTCCGAGATGCGCGACACCATCGGATTGATCATGCTCTGGCAAGGGGTCGATATCACCAAGCCCTTTAGCGGAGATAAATTTATGAATGCCATCGACTTCTTGCAGAAGATGATTCACGATGGATATATCCGACAAGTAAAGGGACAGAGTTACCAAGAGGATCTCATCAGCGGCGACGCGGTTGCGGTCATTGGTTGGTCGGGAGATATCAACCAACTCAATGCTCAAAACTCCAACCGATTTGGTTTTGCGATCCCTGAGTCAGGCGGAACGTTCTCTACTGACAACATGATGATTCCAGCGCTCTCACCTAACAAGGTCAATGCCGAAGCAGTCATCAATTATTACTACGATCCGATGGTTGCGGCGCGAGTTGCTAATTACATCAACTACATCTGCCCTGTCGCAGGAGCGCAACAAGCGATGGAGAAGGTCAATCCTGCTCAGGTCAGTAATAAATTGATCTTCCCAGACGATGCGATGTGGAAGAACCTCAAGGTCTTCCGTGATCTCTCGCAAGCCGAGCAAATCTCATTCTCTACGGAGTTTCAGAAGGCGAGTGGTAACGCATAGTGGTTGACGCTTCTACTTCGGCACACGGAGATCTCACTCTAAAGAACTTAACTAAGCGGTTCGGTGACTTTGTTGCTGTAGATGATCTGGATCTTGTTATCCCAGAGGGGTCATTCTTCGCGCTGCTTGGACCTTCTGGGTGCGGCAAGACCACGACGCTACGGATGGTTGCAGGACTCGAGGAGCCAAGTTCAGGTTCTATCTTTATAGGCAACACGGATATCACCTATGAGAAACCTTATAAGCGACCTGTAAATACCGTCTTTCAAAACTATGCGCTCTTCCCTCATCTGACTATCTACGAGAACGTCGCATTTGGATTGCGCCGCAGGGGAGTCAAGGATGTGGATGCTCAGGTTCAAAAGGCTCTGGAACTCGTTGAACTCACCCACTTATCCAGCCGCAAACCAAATCAATTATCAGGTGGCCAGCAACAGCGCATCGCTTTAGCGCGTGCGATCGTCAATAGACCGGCGCTTCTGCTCTTGGATGAGCCACTCGGCGCCCTCGATCTTAAGTTGCGCCGCGCCATGCAGATTGAGTTGAAATGGATTCAGACTGAAGTCGGCATCACCTTCGTCCACGTTACCCACGATCAAGAAGAGGCCATGACTATGGCCGACACCATCGCCGTTATGAACGAGGGCAAGATTGAGCAGATGGGATCACCAGCGGATCTGTATGACAATCCCCGGACATCATTCGTAGCTAATTTCTTGGGGCAATCCAATCTGATTAAGGGCTCGATCGTTGATGCCTCAGGGGATAACAAGGTCGTCGACATCTTTGGTACCAAGATTGCACTTCCAGCAGCCAGAAATCATGCGCACGACTCTTCCGTGTTGCTGGGCATACGACCAGAGAAGATTCGAATCCAACCAGCCGGAACTTCCATGAATGGGAATATTCTGACGGGTGGGGTTATCTCAGATGCCTCATATATCGGCGTAAGCACGCAGTACCAGGTTGAGATGACTTGGGGTCAAGAGCTCATGGTCTTTGAGCAGAACGATGATGGAACTCCACCTCTTGCTAAGGGTGATGCCGTGACCATTTCTTGGGAACCGATATTCACCTTTGGGCTTGCCGGTGACCAAGATGCCAATGCCGGCTCGGAAGCGAATCCAGATAGCGAATGAGTACCGCGCTCTTACATACGGGCACCCATGAGAAGAAGGCTGTTCTCAGTAAGAAGAAGTTGCTTCCATATTGGCTTCTGGCGCCTGGAATCATCTGGCTTGTCATATTTTTCTTAGTCCCGATCTACCAACTTATAAGTACCTCGACTCAAACTCAGGGCTATGGAATTGGCACGTATGTCCAGACTTATCGATTTGCCAACTTCATTGATGCAATCACTTCCTCTAAAGCGCAATTAATACGTTCCTTTGAATATGCCTTTCTAGCAACTCTCTTCGCCTTGATCATCTCCTACCCACTTGCCTATGCGGTGGCATTTAAATCAGGTCGCTGGAAGAACACGTTATTGGTCTTGATTGTTGCACCGTTCTTCTGTTCGTTCTTGCTACGCACAGTGGCATGGGAACAGATCTTGGGGGAGCAAGGACTTGTCATTAAGGTCCTGCGCTTTGCACATATTTTAGGAGCACAAGATCACCTGACGGCCACGCCCTTTGCTGTCGTCGCGGGTCTTACTTATAACTTCCTGCCGTTCATGACGCTTCCGCTTTATGCCAGCCTAGAGCGCATCGATATTCGTATGATGGAGGCCTCGGGAGATTTATACGCAAATGCGTTAACAACTTTTAGGAAAGTTACAGTCCCACTCTCTATGCCAGGAGTTGTTGCAGGAACGTTGCTGACATTTATTCCTGCGGCAGGTGATTACATCAATGCCGAACTTCTCGGCAATCCGGGAACAAAGATGATCGGCAACGTTATTGAGGCGCGCTATCTAGAGATCGTGGATTACCCTGGAGCGGCGGCGCTCTCTCTGATTTTGATGGTGACGATCCTTATTCTTGTGATGGCATATGTTAAACGTGCTGGAACAGAGGAGTTGGTATGAACCAACTCACCAGATGGTTCTCTCGCAACTTAATTCGGATCTATGCCTTCTTAGGCTTCACCTATCTTTTTCTTCCCATCATTTATACCTTCGTATTCTCATTTAATAATTCCACTAAGAGCAATCTGGTCTGGGTGGGGTTCACCTGGAACAATTGGCTCAATCCCTGCGGAGCGCCGGATGTTTGCAATGCGCTGGGTAACTCACTCAAAATCGGAGTACTGGCCACCTTCTTCGCAACACTGCTTGGAACGCTTATGGCATTCGCTATGGGCCGCTATGCATTTCGCGGACGCTCTATCGTCAATATTCTCATTTTCTTGCCTATGGCAACTCCAGAGATTGTTATGGGAGCATCGCTGCTCACGATGTTCATCTCATTTGGATTCAATCCGGGATTTTGGACCATCGTTATCGCACACGTGATGTTCTGTATCTCGTTTGTTGTCGTTACCGTCAAAGCTCGTATCGCAAGCCTTGATCCCCGCTTAGAGCAAGCCGCCATGGATTTATATGCAGATGAACGCCAGACCTTCCGTCGCGTCACCTTGCCACTTGTCGCTCCCGGAATCGCTGCGGCAGCTCTCTTGGCATTTAGCTTGTCCTTTGATGACTTCATCATTACCAATTTCAACTCTGGAGATGTAAATACCTTTCCCAAGTTCGTTTATATCTCCGCGCAACGTGGCTTACCGCCGCAGGCAAATGTGATTGGTTCCTCTATGTTTTTGATCGCCTTGATCATCGTCTTGTTTGGTCAATTCGTTGGCCGTAGGCGCGCAGGGGTGAGATAAGGTTTAACCCATGGCAAACCTGGGCAACATGTATGGACCCTCTTTTACCTTCTTGGGCGTCCCACAATGTGACTTGGATGATCCCTCTACCTATCAAGATGCAGATGTGGTGATCGTCGGTGCACCCATCGATTCCGGCACCTCCCATCGATCGGGAGCAAAGTTTGGTCCGCAAGCAATTCGTGGCGGGGATTACCTACCGCACGATGCAGAGCGTCCGCATTTAGCTCTGCGCGTTGATGCCCTCAAGGATCTCAAAGTGGTCGATGCTGGCGATTTAATGATGCCAGGACATGACTTAGTTGCTTCGCTCAAGGTCTTGGAAGAAGCCACCGAGAAGATTTCTCGTACCGGTGCTTTCGTTGTTGTTTTGGGTGGGGATCACTCCATCGCTTCGGCAGATGTGGCAGGAATCGCAAACCATCGCGGCAAAGGTAAGATCTCGATGGTGCACTTTGATGCGCATGCCGATAC
>CAIMBV010000179.1 GCA_903839355.1 uncultured Actinomycetes bacterium | reverse complement strand
TGGACCACCCGCGATTTGATTCATACACCTTCAAATATTAAGAACCCCGCCTGGTTGGCATCGTTCGCGAAGACATTAGTTAAGAAAACTAAGTCTGCTGAGCTAAGCGTGATAGTTAAGAAGGGCAAGGCGCTCGCAAAATTTGGTGGGTTGCGCGCGGTAGGAAACTCCTCGCCAAACTCGGCTCCGCATCTGGTGGAAGTTCGCTACGCCCCACGCGGAAGTAAGAATTGGCCACATGTAGTTTTAGTAGGTAAAGGAATCACCTACGACACTGGTGGCATATCGCTTAAGAGACCTTATGACCTGATGGTCCCAATGAAAAGTGACATGGCGGGGGCGGCTGCAATCTTGGCTGTAACAGTTGCGATGGCAGAGGTTAAACCTCGCGTAAGAGTTACAGCACTCATGATGTGTGCAGAGAACATGGTCTCAGCGACTGCGCAACGCCCATCTGATGTGATTACTCAATACGGCGGAACAACTGTTGAGGTAATCAATACCGATGCAGAGGGTCGCTTAGTTCTGGCCGACGGACTTGCATATGCCGATCTTGAGTTGCTCCCAGATTATTTACTCGACATTGCAACCCTCACCGGAGCAGCCACCCAGGGACTCGGCAAGCAATACGCAGCTATGTATTCACGCAATCCATCTTTAACGTCACAACTTCATGTGATTGGCGAACGTATCGGCGATCGCGTTTGGCCAATGCCGCTTATTGATGACTACGTACCCGCACTACAGAGCACTGTTGCAGATTTAAACCACGATGCCTCGGCAAAGAAATTTAGTGCGGGCTCGGTAACTGCAGCACTCTTCTTGGAGAAGTTTGTGGGCAAGCAGAATTGGGTTCACCTTGATATCGCAGGCCCTGGTCGCTCTGAAGTTGACGCTGGTGAATTCGTTAAGGGTGGAACTGGATTTGGAACACGTCTACTCATTGAGTGGTTAGCTTCCCTCTCATGATCGGCAATCGCGGCGACATGTCAGCATTTGCTGAAGGGTATGTTCGCGAAGATATTTTTATGCAGCAGGCGCGAAACAATGCCCAAGAATTAGGAACCATAGATCCAACGCCGGCAGTAGGCGGTTTATTGCGCTACATCGTCGAGACTCTCAAAGCGCGTTCGATGGTTGAAATTGGTACAGGCTCAGGCGTAAGCGGCCTCTGGCTCTTCGCCGGTGCTCCATCGGATGCAGTGTTAACTTCTATCGATACTGAGCGCGAACACGCAGCTTCAGCGCGCACGGTCTTTGAAGAGTCTGGGGTCTCCACCCAACGATTTCGTTTAATCACAGGAATCATTATGGAAGTTGTAGGCAAACTTGCAGATAACAATTATGACCTCGTCGTTATTAGACCCGCTGCGGACTTGATGGACCTTATTCACGAGTCGCATCGACTGCTACGTCCTGGTGGAATTCTCTTTGTTGATCAGGCTCTCAGCGGTGGCAAAGTTGCAGATCCCACTCAGAGAGATTTTGAAAGCATCTCCCGACGTGATGGCATCAGAGCAGTTAAGGAAGATTCACGTTGGAGTTCTACGGTCCTACCTCTCGGAGCCGGAGTTCTTCTAGCAACAAAGCTTTAACTCACTTATAATGAGCAGATGTCTGATGATGAGATCACTTCCGCAGAAGAATCTACTCCACGAGTAGAAGTTGTAACTGCACCAGAATCTACGCCAGAAGCCGAGACGCCTCAATCGACTCCGACTCAAACACCATGGTGGGTTTCGGATGCATCTTCCTCAGTATCAACTTCGCTCACGACTCTTGCTCCCGCTAAGAGAGTTATTCAAGTTACTTGGTATATCGCTTTGGCGATGTCTCTTATCGCAGGAGTTGTTGGCGCATTGATTGGTAAAACTGCATTTGATAACTCCACCAATCTCATCACCTCCAATAAAGTTATTGATAGAGCTCCAGACTCGATCGCAGGAATTGCCGCGCGTGTCTCTCCTTCTGTTGTGGAGATCGATTCAACGACAAGCTCAGGCAGTGACACTGGATCAGGATTCTTCATTGCAAAAAATGGTTACATCATGACCAACAACCACGTTATTGAAGCCGCATATCTCGCCAAGGCGAAGATCACGGTAAAACTTTCGAACAGCAACGAGTACACCGCAACTGTTGTTGGGCGCGATACCTCTTATGACTTGGCAGTCTTGAAGATTGATGTCTCAGATGCTCCTGCCCTTGTTCTTGGCAACAGTGACAATGTCCAAGTTGGAGATCCTGTTATTGCAATTGGTTCACCTCTCGGACTTCAGGGCACGGTGACCTCTGGAATTATTTCCGCAAAGAATCGTCCTGTTACTACCAGTTCGGATAACACCGCGGGTGAGAGTTCATTCATCGATGCCCTGCAGACTGATGCGGCCATTAATCCAGGCAACTCTGGCGGACCACTTGTCGATGCAACGGGTGCGGTTATAGGTGTTAACTCTGCAATCGCCTCGTTGGGAACCACTATTGACGGTCAACCCGGCTCGATCGGTTTGGGTTTTGCAATTCCTATTAATCAAGCAAAGACTCAAGCAGATCAGTTAATCAAGACTGGAACTTCCCACCATCCAATCGTGGGCATGTCTCTTGATTCGAGCTTCCCAGGACCTGGCGCAAAGATTGCAGATACTGCAAGCGCCATCCTTCCCGGAGGACCTGCAGCCAAAGCTGGATTGCAGCCAGGAGACATCATTCTTGCGATCGATGGTCAAGATATTTCAGTCGCTGATGATCTGATCGTTGCGATTCGCTCCCATGCCATTGGTGACACTGTGACGCTTAAATATCAACGTGGAAGTGTGATCAAGTCGGTTCAAGTGACCTTAGTCGCCTCTCAGTAACCGTTATGTATCGTCGTAGAGTTCTCTTATGAGTCAGCAGATGATTGACGAGATTCACCGTGCATTGGCGACTGTCAACGACCCAGAGTTAAGGCGACCACTTCCAGATTTAGGAATGGTTGAATCTGTGGAGTTTAAAGATGGCAAGGCAACAATTGGGATCAAGTTAACGATTAGCGGATGTCCCATGCGCGATCGGTTGCACGGAGATGTAACGGCAGCTGTCATTTCTGTTCCCAGAGTTACAGAGGTTCAGATTAACTTCGGAGTGATGACGGATGAGGAGCGGGAAGCCGTAAAGAAACTGCTGCGTGGAGGAAGAGAGAAATTTAATCCCTTTGCTCAAGAAGATTGCCTCACTCGGGTCATTGGTATTGCATCAGGCAAGGGCGGAGTCGGTAAATCTTCTGTAACAGCTAATCTGGCCGTTGTTGCTGCGGCGAGAGGACTCAACGTTGGAATATTGGATGCCGATGTCTATGGCCATTCGATTCCGCGGTTGATGGGGATTTTAGATAAGCGACCCACTGCGTTAGATCAGACCTTCATCCCGGTTGAGAGTCATGGCGTGAAGATAGTTTCGATGGAGATGTTTAAGCCACATCGCGAAGATCCCATCGCGTATCGCGGCCCACTCCTACATAGAGTTCTCGAACAGTTGATGAGCGATGCCTATTGGGGCGCGCTTGATTTACTGCTATTAGATCTTCCACCAGGGACTGGTGATATCGCCATCTCACTTGGTCAACTCATTCCGCGCTCGGAGATCTTGGTTGTAACCACTCCACAGGTTGCTGCAGCAGAAGTGGCGGAGCGCGCCGGACGAATCGCCTTTCAGATGAAGCAACGTATTCTCGGAGTAGTTGAAAATATGTCTGAAAGTCCTTGCCCTCATTGCGGAGAACCTATTGCCCTCTTTGGCAGCGGCGGAGGGGCCGAGACCGCTAAGCGGCTCAGCGCGCTCGTCGGATCGGATGTGCCACTTCTTGCCAAGATTCCATTCAATAGCGAGTTGCGTGATGGGGGAGATAATGGCACCCCGGCCTATCTCGGTTCAGAGAATGGCGCAATCAAGAAAACATTTGATGAACTCTTGTCGTCGCTGATGCTCCGACCTCAGTCGCTCGTGGGCGTACCGCTCAATCTTCATACTTAATTGAAT